>NZ_JAMYLP010000027.1:0-62971 GCF_040318085.1 Mesorhizobium sp. M1322 | reverse complement strand
ACCGCTCCTTCGCCCTTGACCGCTAGCAGCGGCGGCGGATGGTCCATGCTTTTCCTCAATGGCGGATAGGCGGCCTCGCCGATGCCGACGAAGCGGGCGCCGGCCCGGCGGGCTGTCTCAAGATCGGCCTCCGCCTCGGCCATCGTCGGGATGCGGACGATCTTTCTGGCGCCGCCCGAAATCATCAGCTCGGGCAGCATCTCGAGCGCCGTCTCGGCCGAGCCGAAGCGGTTGATCAGGTCGCGAAACGTGGCCGGACCGACATTTGGCGTGCGGATCAAACGAAGCCAGCTCAACCGCTGCCGGTCGCTGAGCCGCGGCCCGGCGGCGCGCGGGTTCACTCCCTGACCCCGATCTTGCCCTCGGTGCCGGCCAGCAGCCGCGCAATGTTGGCTCGGTGTTTTACGATGACGACCAGGCTCATCAGCGCGAACAGCCCGGCAATCTGCGGCGTGCTGAGGACATAGAGGGCGATCGGCACGACGACTGCTGCCGTCAGCGCTGCCAGCGAGGAATAGCGAAACAGGAAAGCGACGGCCAGCCAGACGACGGCGAAGATCAGCGCCACCTGCCAAGCAAGAGCGATCAGCACGCCGAGATAGGTGGCGACACCCTTGCC
Source organism: Mesorhizobium sp. M1322 (assembly GCF_040318085.1). Classification (NCBI taxonomy): domain Bacteria; kingdom Pseudomonadati; phylum Pseudomonadota; class Alphaproteobacteria; order Hyphomicrobiales; family Phyllobacteriaceae; genus Mesorhizobium; species Mesorhizobium sp. M1322. Next base: position 62,352 of record NZ_JAMYLP010000027.1, on the reverse strand, counting down.
GCCCTTGAAGCCGAGCCAGACCGGAAAGAGATGACCGAGGAAGGCGCCGAGGCCGGCCCAAGGGCCGAGCTCCGGCGCATAGCGACCGGCGATCAGCACGGCCGCCGTGCCTTTCAGCGCGTCGAGCAGCAGCGTGGCGGCGGCCAGGCCCTTGTTGCCGGTCCGCAGCACATTGGTGGCGCCGATATTACCGGAGCCGATGTTACGGACGTCACCAAGGCCGGCGGCGCGGGTGATCAGGAGCCCAAACGGGATCGAGCCGAGCAGATAGCCGAACACCAACGCCAAGAGGATGTCGTAAGCCATTGTTCCCCCCAACTCCAACTGCCGGCTTTAGGGAGTGTTGAGATTCATGTTAGGCCGAGCCGAGAATAGTGGTTTTCGAGAACTGGAACGCAGCGTACTTTTGGGTACGTGAGTACCGGAAGCACAGGAAACCGCCGTTCGCAGGCCGGCATCACCTGAATATCGACACTCCCTAGGCTGAAAACACTGTGCGGCCCGCCACCATCGTTTGCAAGACCTTGCCCTGCAGCCGCGCGCCTTCGAAACAGGTGTTTTTCGAGCGCGAACGGATGCCGCCTTCGCTGACGATCCACGGTTCGTCGAGATCGACCAGCGCAAGATCGGCGACCGCGCCAGGTTTCAGCGTGCCGCCGGGCAGGCCGAACAATCTTGCCGGCGCTGTGGACAAGGTCTCGACCAGCCGCAGCAGCGTCACGTCGCCATTGTGATAGAGCCGCAGCGCCGCGCCCAGCAGCGTTTCCAGCCCGATGGCACCGGCCGCGGCATCGGCGAAGGGCAGGCGCTTGGTGTCGACGTCCTGCGGGTCGTGCGAGGAGACGATGAGGTCGATCGTGCCGTCCTTGACCGCCTCGATTATCGCCAGCCGGTCTTCCTCGGCGCGAAGCGGCGGCGTCAGCCGGAAGAAGGTGCGGTATTCGCCGACATCGTTCTCATTGAGCGACAGATTGTGGATCGAGACGCCTGCTGTGACATTCGCGCTGTCGGCTTTCGCCCGCGTCACCGCGTTTGCCGCCATAGCCGTCGAGATCTTGGCCGCGTGATAGGCGCCGCCGGTCAGCCGCGCCAGCGCAAGATCGCGCTCCAGCGGAATGGATTCTGCCTCGCGCGGAATACCGGCAAGGCCGAGCCAGCTGGCATAGAGGCCTTCATTCATGACGCCGGATGAGGCGAGGTCGGCGTCTTGGGTTTCATGCGCGATCACGCCGCCGAAATCGCGCGCATAGGTCAGCGCGCGGCGCATTACCAGTGCGCTTGATATGGTATGCCGCCCGTCAGTGAAGGCGACCGCGCCGGCCTCGCGCAGCAGGCCGAATTCGGTCATCTCGCGGCCTTTGAGACCCTTGGTGATCGCAGCCGCCGGAAAGATGTTGACGATCGCCGTATCCTTGGCGGTGCGCAGCACGAATTCGACCAGCGCGACATTGTCGATCACCGGGTCGGTGTCGGGCATCATGACGATGGAAGTGACGCCGCCGGCGGCCGCCGCTACGCTGGCCGAAGCGATGGTTTCGCGGTGTTCACCGCCCGGTTCGCCGATGAAGACGCGCGCATCGATCAGGCCGGGAATGATCGCTTTGCCGGCGCAGTCGATGACGATGGCATCTTGCGGAGCGCCTTGGTTCAAGGCCGCCTTGCCGGCAGCGACGATCTTGCGGCCCTCGACAATGACCGTGCCGACCTCGTCGATGCCGCGCGACGGATCGACGATGCGGGCCTGGCTGAAGACCGTTGTGCTCATTGGGCAACTTCGCGGTTGCGGCGGGGGTCGAGCAGGGCTTCCATCACCGCCATGCGCACGGCAACACCCATCTCCACCTGTTCCTGGATGACGCTTTGCGGACCGTCGGCGATTTCAGAGGCGATCTCCACGCCGCGGTTCATCGGGCCGGGATGCATGACCAGCGCGCCGTCCTTGGCCGCCTTCAGCTTCTCGGCATCGAGGCCGAAATAGTGGAAATATTCGCGCACCGAAGGCACGAAGGCGCCTTCCATGCGCTCGCGCTGCAGCCGCAGCATCATCACCACATCCGCGTCCTTTAGCCCGTCGGCCATCGAACGGGTGACGATCACGCCCATTTTCTCGATGCCGGCGGGCAAAAGCGTCGACGGCGCCACGACGCGGACCTGGGCGCCGAGCGCATTGAGCAGCATGATATTGGAGCGCGCCACGCGCGAATGCAGGATGTCGCCGCAGACCGCCACGATCAGCTTCGACAGCTGGCCCCTGGCGCGGCGGATGGTCAGCGCGTCGAGCAGCGCCTGCGTCGGGTGCTCATGGGCGCCGTCGCCGGCATTGATCACGGAGCAGCCGACCTTTTGCGCCAGCAGGGCGGCGGCACCTGCCGACTGGTGGCGGATGATCAGGATGTCGGGACGCATGGCATTCAGCGTCATCGCCGTGTCGATCAGCGTCTCGCCCTTCTTCACCGAAGAGCTTGCCACCGACATGTTCATGACGTCGGCGCCGAGCCGTTTTCCGGCCAGCTCGAACGACGACTGCGTGCGGGTCGAGGCTTCGTAGAAGAGGTTGATCTGGGTGCGGCCGCGCAGCGTCGAGGTCTTCTTCTCCGACTGCCGCGAGATCGCAACCGACCGGTCCGCCCTGTCCAGCAAAAGCTCGATGTCGGCGGGGGAAAGATCGCGGATGCCCAGAAGATGGCGGTGGGGATAGAGTGGCAGGGACGAAGCGTCGGTCATCTCAAGGCGCTGCTATAGGGTGGAGGACCTTTGGCTGCAAGCACCAGCTTTGGATTGTGGCCTTTCTCCCCGGTATTTTCGTCGCGCGCGTTGCGCGGCTTGGGCTATATCTAGTTGATGGCTCCGGATTCGTGGCCTTGTGATGATAAGGACAGTGCGTGACCGACGACGTGACCAACCAGCCGCCGCCGCTGGCAGGCGGCAACGCCTGGCGGGGAGATCCGTTGTTGATCCAGCTTGCCGAGCGTTTTTCCGATCCGGTGCGCAAGGATCTCGATGGGCTTGGCCGTTTCGTGCTGACGCAGGAGGCGCAGGAGCTGGCCCGCCTCGCCAATGTCGAGACGCCGAAGCTCAGGACCCATGACCGGCAGGGCCGGCGCATCGATCTGGTCGAGTTCCACCCAGCCTATCACGCACTGATGCGCCGGTCGGTGGCGAACGGGCTGCATTCGTCGGTCTGGGAAAATGGCGATGCCGAGATCGGCCGCCGTCATCAGGTGCGTGCCGCCCGTTTCTACCTGACGGCCGAGCTCGAAACCGGGCATCTCTGTCCCATCACCATGACCAGCGCATCGCTGGCAGCGCTGATGGCAAGCCCGAAGCTGTTTCGCGAATGGGCGCCGCGTGTGACGACACGCAAATACGACCAGAGCCAAAAGCCGCCGGTCGAAAAGGCCGGGCTGACGCTCGGCATGGGCATGACCGAGAAGCAGGGCGGCACCGATGTCCGCGCCAACGTCACCAGGGCCGAGCGGGCCGGCAGCAGCTTCTATCGGCTGACCGGCCACAAATGGTTCATGTCGGCGCCGATGTCGGATGCGTTCCTGGTGCTTGGACAGGCGCCGGAAGGATTTTCGTGCTTTCTCGTTCCCCGCATTCTCGGCGATGGGTCGGGCAACGGCTTCCGCTTCCAGCGGCTGAAGGACAAGCTCGGCAACCGCTCCAACGCCTCGTCGGAAGTGGAGTTCGTCAACGCCATCGGCGAGATGGTCGGCGAGCCCGGGACGGGCGTCAAAACGATCATGGACATGGTGACGCTGACCCGGCTCGACTGCGCGATCGCCTCGTCGGCGATCATGCGTGCCGGGCTGGCCGAGGCCGTCCACCACACCCGTCACCGTCAGGTGTTTGGAACCAATCTGATCGAGCAGCCGCTGATGCAGCGCGTGCTGGCCGACATGGCGCTCGACGTCGCCGCCGCCACCGCGCTGTCATTCCGACTGGCGCGCTCCTTCGACGAGGCGGCCGGCGACCGCGGCGAGGCGGCTTTCGCTCGCGCCATGACGCCGGTCGTAAAGTACTGGGTCTGCAAGATCGCACCACCGCTGCTCTACGAGGCGATGGAATGCCTCGGCGGCAATGGCTATGTCGAGGAGGGACCGCTCGCCCGCTACTATCGGGAGGCTCCGGTCAACGCGATCTGGGAGGGATCCGGCAACGTCATGGCGCTTGACGTGCTGCGCGTGCTGGGGCGTGCACCCGGCCTGTTCGAGGAGGTGCTGGCCGGCATCGATCGCGATCTCGGCGCCGGCGGACGCGGCACCGTCGGTGTACTCAAGGCGGCAATGCAGGTCGCGGCAACCGATGAGGGCTCGGCCCGTCTGCTCACCGAGCAACTGGCGCTTTCGGCGGCGGCGGCGGAGCTTCGCAGGCTGGGAGCAGGGCGGATCGCCGACGCCTTCGTCGAGACGCGCCTCGCCGGCCAGTGGCGCAACACGTATGGCATGCTCGATTCACGCCATGACGCGCGCATGATCATCGACACGCTCTATCCGCCGGTCACCTGAAAGGACTTCGGGAAGGTTTCTCGTCGTCTGTCGCGCCGCTGTGGATGACCGTTAACCTTAACAAATGGTTTCCATTGCGATGGCGGGCCGCAAAGCCCACTGTCCTGTTTACGGAAGCAGGAACGCCATGCGGCATATATTGAGCTCCTTTCTGGCCTTGCACTGGGCGGTGGTTTTCGCCCTACTGGCGTTCCTCTGCATCGACGGGAATCGCGGTGTTGCGGCAGCGCTTGGCGTGTTCGGCGTCGCCGTCCAGAACACCCGCTTCGCCGACCTCGAAAACGCCGTTGTCGTGGCACCGCTTGCCGTAGCGCTGCTGGTCGTAGCGGTGCTGTTCTGCTGGGCCTTTCTCGAGACTCTGTTTAGCGACCCGACAAATCCGGACGCCACTGACAACGTCGTGCGGGTCGCCTTTATCTCCGCCTCCGGCGTATTGTCGCTGATTGTCGTCGGCGGCGCCGCGCAAGGCATCAACGGGCTGTTCATGGTTGTTGCGGTGCAACTGGCGGCGCTGCTGGCTTCCTATGTCGCCATGCTCGCAGAGCGGCGGTCGGCCCTTGCCGCAGCGGTTCCGGGCACAGGTGAAATCCGTGCCGCCGCGCATGTGATGGCGAAGGCGGCGGCGCACAACTCGGCGCTCTCGCGCATTTCCGGCCGGCTGGACACGAACGTGAGGCCGGACACGAACTTGAGGGATGGCCGCTGATGCGCACCTTGTTCGCGCTATGGGCGGCCCCGCTCGCCCTGTTCTGGGGCTGGTTCTTCCTGTCGCTCAACGACATCAATTTCGGCTACGTTATGCTGAGCCGCCAATTGCATGACCTCGTCTTCCAGCTCTATGGGGAAATTCTTGGCATTGATCCGGCGCTCATTCCCGGCATGGTGGCAAAGGCCTGCATCCTCGACAGTCTGCTGCTCATGGCGTTTTGGGCGTTCCGCCGCCGCCGGGTGATCGGCGGCTGGATCAGGATAATGCGCGATCGTTATTTCGACCAGGCACCGACGCCGAGCGCTTGAAGCCGGTCGAGAACGCCCTGCAAAATAAAGGCAGCCGCGGCCGAATCGATCTTGCCGGCGCGTTTGCGGCGCGAAAAATCCATCTCGATCAACGTCCGCTCAGCCGCCACCGTCGACAGTCGCTCGTCCCACAAAACGAAGGGCAGGTCGGTCACAGCAGCCATGTTGCGGGCGAAGGCGCGGGATTTCTGGGCGCGCGGGCCTTCCGACCCGTCCATATTGATCGGCAGGCCGAGCACCACGGCGCCGGCATTCTCTTTCTGCAGCAAGGCGAGCAGCACAGCTGCATCCAGCGAGAATTTCCTGCGCATGATGACCGGACGCGGATGGGCGAAGGCAAAGCCCCTGTCGGAAACCGCCACGCCGATGGTCTTGTCGCCGAGGTCGAGCCCGGCCAGCGTCTTGCCGCCGCTGAGCCGCGCCGGCAACTCTTCGATGGTGATGATGCTCAACGGCCTTCCTTGGACCACACGCCGCGAAGGGACGCTGTGGGACTTTAATTTCACTGCCGGCGTTCTATCCTTTGGCGAAGCAAAAATCGAGGAAGGCATTCATGAAACTGACCTGGTACGGACATTCCGCATTCCGCATCGAAACCACCGACGCGAAAATCCTCATCGATCCCTATCTGATCGGCAATCCGTCATGGACGGGCGGCTGGGAAGGGCCGGCGGAAGGGGTCACGCATGTCCTTTTGACCCACGGCCATAGCGACCACATCAACGGTGCGCTGGAAGTGCTTGGGAAAAGCGGCGCCATGCTGGTCGCCAATTTCGAGGTCTGCATGTATCTGGTCGGCAAGGGCGCCAGCGACAAGAAGATTAATCCCGGCAATATCGGTGGCACGATCGATTGCGGCGGTTTCACCACCACGTTCGTTCAGGCCCTGCATTCATCGTCGTTCCCAGGTGACAATGGCCAGAACACCTATCTCGGCAATCCAGGCGGCCTCGTCCTGCATTTTTCGGACGACAAGACGCTCTATCACATGGGCGACACCGACATCTTTTCAGATATGGCGCTGATCAACGAATTGCATGAGCCGAAGATCGGCATTGTGCCGATCGGTGACCGCTTCACCATGGGTGGCGCAGTGGCAGCCCTTGCCTGCCGACGCTTCTTTCAGTTCGAGACGGTCATTCCTAGTCACTTCGGCACGTTCCCGATCATCGACCAGACCGCCGACAAGTTTGTCGCGGGGTTGGAGGGATCCGGCGTGAAGGTGGCGTTGCCGGAGATCGGCGGGACGATTACCTTGTAGAGCATGCCCAAGGCGCCAGCTATTTCCTCTGCGACGGCGTGGCCCAGCCATAGACCTTCTGGCCCGGTTCACGGCACGATGCATGTTGCGCGGCACGCGCCGCGCCGCTATAGCGCGGACTGGTTTTCCAGAGGCACAAACAACTATGTCCGTTGATGTCAAGACTGTGAAGCGCGTCGCGCGTCTCGCCCGTATTGCGGTGAGCGAGGAGGATGCAGAGCGCATGACCGGCGAGTTGAACGCCATTCTCGGTTTTGTCGAGCAATTGAACGAGGTCGACGTTTCCGGCGTCGAGCCGATGACTTCAGTTATCCCGATGGAGATGAAGAAGCGCCCGGACGTCGTCACCGACGGCAGCAAGGCGGCCGACATCGTCGCCAACGCACCGGCCACCGAAGAGAATTTCTTCCTCGTTCCGAAGGTCGTGGAGTAGCGGGCCGATGGCAATCGAGATCGCCATCGAGACGCCGCTGCAGGACGACGTGCGCGGGCTGGTTAGGGAGCTCAACGACGCGTTGCTGGAACTGACGCCGCCGGAGCACTGCTATCACATGACCGTCGAACAGATGGCCGACAACGACACAACCGTCTTCATCGCTCGCGACAACGGCCTTGCCATCGGCTGCGGCGCGCTGAAGCGCCACGATGGCGCTGTCGGCGAGGTCAAGCGCATGTACACGCGGCCTTCGCATCGTGGACAGAAGATCGGCGCCAGGATCGTCGAGCGGATCGAAGCGCTGGCGCACAATGAAGGGCTGAAGCGTTTGGTGCTGGAAACCGGCGACCGCCATCCGGCAGCGTGGACCGTCTATGAGCGCGCCGGATTTTCGCGCTGCGGCCCGGTGCTGGACTATCCCGATACCGAGTGGTCGGTGTTTTACGAAAAGAGCCTTGCCTGATGAGCGACCTGACCCACCTGACGATTTCGCAGGCCCGCACCAAACTGCGCGCCAAGGAAATCACCGCAACCGAGATCACCGAAGCCTATCTCCAGGCGATCGAGCGCGCCAATCCTGTGCTCAACGCCTATGTCGTCGTTACCGACGACAAGGCGCGCGACATGGCCAAGGCCTCGGACGCGAAGCTGGCGAAGGGCGAGGGCGGGTCGCTCGAAGGCATTCCGCTCGGGATAAAAGACCTGTTCGGCACCGAAGGCGTTCACACCCAGGCCTGCAGCCATGTGCTGGATGGGTTTAAGCCGCACTACGAATCGACCGTCACCGCCAATCTGTGGGCCCACGGCGCCGTCATGCTCGGCAAGCTCAACATGGACGAGTTCGCCATGGGCTCCTCCAACGAGACCTCCTTTTACGGCCCTGTCGTCAATCCGTGGCGGCGTTCGCGCCTCGACACGGTGGTGATGCCGACCACGCATCAGGGCGATGGCGGGTTCGTCTCGGCCGGCGGCACCAGGACCGCGCGCACGCTGGACAACGCCCAGCTCGTGCCGGGCGGCTCGTCGGGTGGCTCGGCCTCCGCCGTTTCGGCGCTCCTGTGTGCCGGCGCCACTGCCACCGACACCGGCGGGTCGATCCGCCAGCCCGCCGCCTTCACCGGCACGGTCGGCATCAAGCCGACCTACGGCCGCTGCTCGCGCTGGGGTATTGTCGCCTTCGCTTCGTCGCTCGACCAGGCCGGACCGATCGCCCGCGACGTGCGCGACGCCGCGATTCTCTTGAAATCCATGGCCTCGGTCGATCCGAAGGACACCACCTCGGTCGACCGGGCGGTGCCGGACTACGAGGCGGCGATCGGCAAGCCGATCAAGGGCATGAAGGTCGGCATCCCCAGGGAATACCGCGTTGACGGCATGCCCGAGGAGATCGAGGCGCTGTGGCAGAAAGGCATTGCCTGGCTGAAAGATGCCGGCGCTGAGATCGTCGACATTTCGCTTCCGCATACCAAATATGCGCTGCCGGCCTATTACATCGTCGCGCCCGCCGAAGCCTCGTCGAACCTCGCCCGCTATGACGGCGTCCGCTATGGGTTGCGCGTGCCGGGCAAGGACATCGTCGACATGTACGAGAAGACCCGCGCCGCCGGCTTCGGCCGCGAGGTCAAGCGCCGCATCATGATCGGCACCTATGTCCTCTCCGCCGGCTACTACGATGCCTACTATCTGCAGGCGCAGAAGGTGCGAAATCTCATCAAGCGGGATTTCGAAAATGCATTCACGGCCGGCGTCGATGTCATCCTGACACCGGCGACGCCGTCGGCGGCCTTCGGCATCGCCGACGAGGACATGGCCGCCGACCCGGTCAAGATGTACCTCAATGACATCTTTACGGTGACGGTGAACATGGCTGGACTGCCGGGCATCGCCGTGCCCGCAGGGCTAGACGCCAAGGGCCTGCCGCTCGGCCTGCAGCTGATCGGCCGGCCCTTCGACGAAGAAACTTTGTTCCAGACCGCCCATGTCATCGAACAGGCGGCGGGTACGTTCCAGCCCGAAAAGTGGTGGTAGTATCTCCTCCCATCTGAAGGGGTGAGGGATGTTCTACTATCTTTCCAAGGTATTTTGGCTGCTCGTCCAGCCGTTGAATCTGGCGATCATCCTGCTGCTGGTCGCGTTGCTTGCTGCCTTGGTCGGGCGCAGAAAGCTGTTTGCCACCGGCAGCGGGCTGGCCTTTCTCATCCTCGCCCTCTCGACCTGGACCTCGCTTGGCGCACTGATGCTCAACCCGCTCGAAGAGCGCTTTCCGCGACCGCCGCTGCCGGATAAGGTCGATGGCATCGTCGTGCTCGGAGGCGGCATGGAGGGCGCCGTCAATTTCGCGCGTGGCGGCTATGAACTGAGTGCCAGCGGCGATCGGATGGTCGCGGCGGCCGTGCTGGCACGGCATTTTCCGACAGCGAAAGTCGTCATCTCAGGGGGCACCATCGCAATGATCGGCGAAGGTGAGGGCGATGCAGAGACGGCGCCACGTCTGTTCGCCGCGCTTGGTGTGGCGGCCGATCGGCTGATCCTCGAGAACAAATCCCGCAACACCTACGAGAACGCCGTGTTCACCCGGGAACTGGTCATCCCAAAACCGGGCGAGACCTGGCTGCTGGTGACCTCGGCCTTCCACATGCCGCGCGCCAAGGCGCTGTTCGACAAGGCCGGCTTTGCCACCGTTCCTTGGCCGGTCGATTACCGCACCTCCGGCAAGGAAGGCATCGGCCTATTCCGCGACGACCCCTTCGGTTCGCTGCAGACCACCACCACGGCGGTCCGCGAATGGATCGGGCTTGTCGCCTACTGGCTGTCGGGCCGCATCGATCGGCTTTTTCCTGGACCGGGTGTTGGCTCGGGCGGCTGACCGATCACGGCTTGCCGCGCCGCCGAGAAGAACTGGCGACGCACCAGAACCGCTAGCAACAGCAGCGTCGACAGCACGAACACCATTGGGTCGACGAACCAGCCGAGATAACCGATCGAGAAGAACACCCCGCGCATGCCGGAATTGAAATGTTTCCCGGCCAGCATGTTCATGCGCGCCGCACGCCATACCGCCGTTTTGCTAACCGGGTTGCGTGATGCCTCGCCATGCGGGATCGGCACCGCACCGATCAGGATCGAGCAATAGTTGAACAGCCGGTAGGCCCAGCCGAACTTGAAAAAGGAATAAGCAAGGATCAGCACCAACCCGAACACCTTCATCTGAAAGGCGGAGCGGGATGATGTCGCGCCGAGGGGCAGATCGCTCAGCACAGAAAGAACCTGATCGGAGGCGCCGAGCAGGGCGAAACAGCCGCCGATCGCAATCAGCGAACTGGAGGCGAAGAAGGCGGTTCCCTGTTGAAGGCCGGCCATGATGGCGGTGTCGACGATGCGGACCTCGCGTTCGGCCATGTTCCGCATCCAGGCTTCGCGCTGGACGTTCATCGCCGTCGTCAGCGACATGCGGCTGACCAGCTTTCCGTCGGAGGCGAGCGTATGCAGCACCCATACGAAAAGGAAGAAGGCCAGCGCCACGAGGTCGGCCGTCGACAAATGAAAGGAATCGCCCATGCGACCCTTTTACCACAAGCGGTGGCGGTGCTTCGATGGCGGAACGCAACGATGTCGCTGCCGGAGCAAACAAGGTCGGCAGGTGCAGCGCGGCGATCTTTGAAAGAGCGGAAACATCACAGGAATTCCTATATGTAAATTCCAATAGGAGAGAGCGGCGCGTGTTCCTTTCGGTTTTCGACCTGTTCAAGATCGGCATTGGACCATCGAGTTCGCACACGATGGGACCGATGACGGCTGCGCGGCGTTTTCTCGACGAGGTCGCGGGAGATGACTGGCCACGCCCGGCCGGCGCCAAGGTCGACCGCGTCGCCGCCAGCCTGCACGGCTCGCTCGCTTATACCGGCATCGGCCATGGTTCAGATCGCGCCGTCGTGCTCGGCCTTGCCGGCCAGACGCCGCAGACGGTGGACCCCGATCAGGCGGACAGCATCGTCGACCGTATTGCCGTGGACAAGCGAATTTCGCCGCCCGGCCATCCCTCCTATCGCTTCGACCCGGCCACAGATCTCGTGCTTGACCGCAAAACGCCGCTTCCCGGCCACGCCAACGGCATGGCTTTCTCCGCCTATGATGCAGACGACCGCCTGCTGCTCAAGCGTATCTATTATTCGATCGGCGGGGGCTTCGTGGTTTCGGAGGAGGAACTGCAGCGGATGAAGGTGAAGGGCTCGGTGACAACGGAAGGCAAGAAGGTTCCATACCCCTTCAAGAACGCCGTCGAGATGCTGTCGATGGCGGCGAAAAGCGGCCTTTCCATCGCCGACATGAAGCGCGTCAACGAAGAGACGCAGATGCCGCGTGAGGAGCTCGACGCCGGCCTCGACGGCATCTGGAGTGCTATGAAGAGCTGCATCGAGCGCGGCCTGTCGCAGGACGGCATCATGCCGGGTGGACTGAAGGTGCGTCGTCGCGCGCGGCGATTGCATGACAAGCTGCAGGAGCAGTGGCAGCAGAACCGGCCCAACCCGCTGCTCGCCAACGACTGGCTGTCGATCTATGCCATGGCGGTGAACGAGGAGAACGCCGCCGGCGGGCGCGTCGTCACCGCGCCGACCAATGGTGCTGCAGGCACGCTGCCCGCGGTGCTGCGCTACTGGCTGCACTTCCATCCCGAGGCCGACCAGCCAAGCATCCGCGATTTCCTGCTGACCGCAGCGGCGATCGGCGGCATCATCAAGACCAACGCTTCGATCTCGGGCGCCGAAGTCGGCTGCCAGGGCGAGGTCGGTTCGGCCTCGGCGATGGCGGCAGCGGGGCTGTGCGCGGTCATGGGCGGCACGCCCGAGCAGGTCGAAAACGCTGCCGAGATCGCGCTCGAACATCATCTCGGCATGACCTGCGATCCGGTCGGCGGCCTGGTGCAGGTGCCTTGCATCGAGCGCAACGCGCTCGGCGCCGTCAAGGCGGTGACTGCCGCTTCGCTGGCCATCAAGGGCGACGGCGTTCATTTCGTGCCGCTCGATGCCGCGATCGAGACCATGCGCCAGACCGGCCTCGACATGAACGAGAAATACAAGGAAACCAGCCTCGGCGGACTGGCCGTCAATATCGTGGAATGCTGAGCCAAACCTGGCACTGTGGAGACAGCACTGCGAAGACTGGCACTGTGGAGAAAGTCGACCAGGCCGTTGACGCCTTCGCACGCCGGACTAAACCTTAATTCATGTCTCTCAATCTCATAAAGCTCTGCGTCGGCTGCGACAGCGTCGAAGATCTCGAAGAGTGGATCGCCTTCCGCCTCGACGAACGGCAGCGCGCCGGTGAACCGGTCGAGCATTACCACACCACCCGCATGATGCCGACGCGCGGCGCCGAGGTCACCGATGGCGGTTCCCTCTACTGGGTGATCAAGGGCAATGTGCAATGCCGCCAGTTGATCACGGAAATCCGTCCTTTCACCGATGACGAGGGCATCGGCCGCTGTCATCTGATGCTCGATCCCGCGGTCGTGCGCACCGAATGGCAGCCGCGCCGCGCCTTTCAAGGCTGGCGCTACCTGAAACCGTCGGACGCACCGGCCGATCTCGGCAAGGGTAAAGCGGGATTGGTCGAGATGCCGCCGAAACTCAGGCGCGAGCTTGCCGATCTCGGCCTTCTCTAGGAACGCCTCCAAATTCAAAGCTGCCGTGATCGCTGGCCCTCCGGGTCGCCTCATGCTGGGCTTGCAAGCTGCGCGGCAACGCCACATCTTGAATGTCATGAGCGACAAGAAGCAGCCCGTGCCCGCAAAGGCCAATCTGGCGCCGGTCGAACCCCAATCGAGCACCGGCGAGATCGACGCCTTTATACGTCAGGCAAGAACGCTCGCTGCGTCCGCGACCGGTTCTGGCAGGCTGATTCTCTCGCTCGACGCGACGATGAGCCGCCAGCCGACCTGGGACCTCGCCTGTGCGCTGCAGGGCGAGATGTTCGACGCCGTCGGCAAGGCCGGGGCGCTCAAGGTACAATTGGTTTATTTTCGTGGTCTCGGCGAGTGCCGCTCATCCGCATTCGTCACCGATACGGAGGCGCTGAAACAGTTGATGACGCGGATCGAATGCCGCAGCGGCCACACCCAGATCGGCAAGGTGCTGACTCATGCGCTGAAACAGACGACGGCGGCCAAGGTGAACGCGCTGGTCTATATCGGCGATGCGATGGAAGAAAATATAGACGATCTGGCCGAAAAGGCCGGCAGCCTCGGCCTGCACGGCGTTCCGGTCTTCGTCTTTCAGGAGGGCCATGATGCCGGCGCAGAAAAGGCATTTAAGGAGATTGCGCGGCTGTCCAAAGGGGCTTGGTTCCGATTTGATCGGCGGGCCGCCGCAACCTTGGCCAGCCTGCTTTCGGCGGTCGCCGTGTTTGCAACCGGCGGGCTGAAGGCACTGGAGGCCAGGGGCAGGCCGGAAGACCGGCTGATGATCGAGCATCTGCGGAGCGGCAGGAAATAATGGGCGCGATTATCGCATTCGTGGCGTTGCTTTTGGTGCTGCTCGGCGTGGCCACGATCTTTCTCCGCGCCGACCCCGCGAGACTCGCAAGCGGGATGAGGACACTTGGGCCCGTCCTGCTGGCGCTGATCGGCGTCGCCGTGCTTCTGGTCGGACGCGAAGGTATCGGCGGCTTGATTCTGTCGACGGCGCTCGCCTGGTATGGCTCCATGCGGATGAAGCGGCCGACGGCGAAACTGGAGCCGGGCAAGCATTCGACGGTGCGCACCGCGGCACTCGAAATGGAGCTTGATCACGATACCGGCAGTCTGGAGGGGCTCGTGCTCGCCGGCCGCCATGAAGGCAAGATGCTTGGCACGATGAGCCTTGCGGAATTGCAGCAACTTTATCGCGAACTCCCCGGGGACCCGGAGAGCCGCCAGTTGCTAGAGACGTATCTTGACGGCAGATTTCCCATCTGGCGCAAAGACGCTGAGGCGAATGGTGGCGAAGGGCTGGGTGTTTCGCCAGGTTCGGGCGCCATGACTAAGGAGGAGGCCTACAAGATCCTTGGTCTTGAAGCGGGGGCCGCCGCGGCGGATGTCCGCAAGGCGCACCGCCGCCTGATGCAGCGCCTGCACCCCGATATCGGCGGCACGTCTTTTCTGGCGGCGCGGATCAATGAAGCCAAGGACGTCTTGCTCTCCAATCACAACTAGTCTCCTTCGACGCAGAATTTTTCCGGGAGATGGTTTCGACGCCGCCTACTGCTGGACGGCGTAGCACTCGATTTTCTTTTTCTTCAGAGCGTTGCAGGCTTTCCAGGCAGCAGTCTTCGAACCAAAGCCGAACCGGGCGCGGTAGTAGGTGACGCCGTCCTTTTCGAAGGCGACGGTGAAACCTGTGGCATCGGCGAGGATCGAAGGCGCCTGCTTGCTCGTCTCGTCCAGGAGAGCCTGGGCTTCGGATTGTTTTGGCGAAGAGGCGACCTGGACTGCCCAGCCTGACGGCACCGATGCCGTGTTGACGGGATCGACCGCCGCCGGTTCGGCGTAGGCAGCTGCGACCCGTGCCGTCGCGACATCGTCGGCCGTGGCCGCGGCCAAGGCGTTGACCTTCCTGGTCTGAGAGACGGGCATGGTCTGGACGACGGGGGTGGTTTCTTCAACGACCGGCTCGGCTTCCTCAACAAGGGAGGCAATAGCATCGTCGTCCGGCCTGCTGTCCGGCATCGGCGCATCGCGCTTGGGCAGGAATACTTTTGCCAGGGCGGTGATCGGGTTGCCACCGCTGGCTTTGGCGATCAGCATGCCGCTGCCGCGCGACGACGCCTTCGGCATGTAGGTTTTGATCAATGCGGCCATCTGGTTGTCGCGGCTGCCGCCGGATTTCCCGCCTATCACCACCGCGACAATGCGGCGATCGCCGTCGTCAACCGAGGAGACGAGATTGTAGCCGGAGGCGCGGGTGTAACCGGTCTTGATGCCGTCGACGCCCTTGATGCGCCCAAGCAGGCGGTTATGGCCGTTGATGCGCTTGCGGCCGTAGAGAAAGGAACGCTGCGAGAAATAGCCGTAATACTGCGGAAAATGCTCCCGCAGCGCGATGCCGAGCACCGCCATGTCGCGCGCGGTCGTGAATTGACCGGGATTTGGCAAGCCGTGGGCGTTGCGGAAAACGGTACCCTTCATGCCCAGCGCCCGCGCCTTGGCCGTCATCATGTGAGCGAAATTGGCTTCATTGCCGCCGAGAAGTTCGCCGAGCGCCGTTGCCGAGTCGTTTGCCGACTTGGTCACCATCGACAGGATCGCGGTCTCGACCGTGATCGCACCGCCCCGTCTGACGCCGAGTTTCGTCGGCGGTTCAGCAGCAGCATTGGCCGAAAAGACGACCCGGGAGTTCTTGCTGATCTTGCCGTTCGCCATGGCCTCGAAGGCCAGGTAAAGCGTCATCATCTTGGTGAGCGAGGCCGGATAGCGCCGACCATCGGCATTCGAAGAATAAAGCACCTTGCCGGTCTTGGCATCGATGACGATGGCCGCCGACCTCGCTGCCATGGACGAAGCAGCGTCGGCAACGACGAATGTCATCGCCAAAGCGAGGATCATGATCGTTTTCAAAGAGGACGCGGATTTGGAGAGAATGCCCGACAACGCCTGACGCACCGATGGTTCCTTTGAATTTTTTGTTGCTGGAGGCGGCAAAGGTCCTGCCTCACTTCAAGCCAAGCTATCGCGGCCAGCGTTACCAATCCGTTTATGGTAACCGCCGTGTTCACCATTTTCTTCGGGCTTGAGCTTCTCTTTATTCGAATTTTAGCCATTGCCGGTGGCTGGGCCTGTGTGTGTTGGGCGATGTGCTGGCGCCGCGCTCGGCGAAACATTGACTTTTTGTGCAGTGCACAATATATGACTTGCATTGCACAACGCGGCCCCGGACAGGGCGCGTCCACCGTCAACGGCAACTGTCAAGGGAGCGTGAAATGACCCAGACCTATGAAGATTTCAGCAAATACGGCAAGGAGTTTGCCGACACCGGCTTGAAGAGCTTCGCATCCCTTTCCAAGGGTGCGCAGGCCATCGCCACAGAGGCGGGCGAATACACCAAGAAAAGCTTCGAGGCCGGCAGCGCAGCAGCCGAGAAACTTTTGTCGGCCAAGTCGCTGGAGAAGGCGATCGAGATCCAGTCCGATTTTGCCAAGCAGTCGTATGAAGCCTTCGTCACCGAAGCGACCAAGATCGGCGATCTCTATGCCGAACTCGCCAAAGAAGCCTACAAGCCGTTCGAATCAATCGTCGCAAAAGCGAAATAATCTCGCTGTCATGTGAAGATGGGTTTCAGGCCCGCACGACAGACCCGGTCGCGAACGCGCGGCCGGGTTTTTTCATGGCAATTTGAAATCAGAGGGCTCTGCCGCCTTCACGATTTCGAAAATCGGCCAAGTTTGGCCACCTAGCCATATTGTCAGCTAAACAGAAGGGCTTAAAATCGTTCATCGAAGACCTACATGTCGAACTTGCATGGGGATTCGAAAAGGCAGGGCTACGTGACGATTGGTTTGACTGCCACAAGAGATGTGGTGCGGATGCAAAACGGCAACGACGGCAATGAGGCCGGTCGCGGCACGGCTGTCATCACACGCACCAAAACCAAGACCAAGAAGCCTAGCCTTTATCGGGTCCTCATTCTCAACGACGACTATACGCCCATGGAATTCGTGGTTCACGTGCTGGAGCGTTTTTTCCAGAAGGACCGTGAAGCCGCCACACGCATCATGCTACATGTTCACAATCATGGAGTGGGCGAGTGCGGGGTCTATACATTCGAGGTGGCCGAGACCAAAGTGTCTCAGGTCATGGATTTCGCCCGACAGAATCAGCATCCGCTGCAATGCGTGATGGAGAAGAAGTGAGGTAACATGCCGGCTTTCTCCCAAGGCCTGGAAAAGGCGCTTCACCAGGCGCTGACGCTCGCCAATGAGCGGCACCACGAATACGCAACCCTTGAGCATTTGCTGCTCGCTCTCATCGACGACACCGAGGCGGCCGCGGTCATGCGCGCCTGCAACGTCGATCTCGACGAGCTGAAGCACACGGTTCTCACCTATATCGACACCGAGCTCGACAATCTCGTCACCGGCTACGACGAGGATTCCAAGCCGACGGCCGGTTTCCAGCGCGTCATCCAGCGCGCGGTGATCCATGTGCAGTCGTCCGGCCGCGAGGAAGTCTCCGGCGCCAACGTGCTCGTTGCGATCTTCGCCGAGCGTGAGAGCCATGCCGCCTATTTCCTGCAGGAACAGCAGATGACCCGCTACGACGCGGTCAACTACATCTCGCATGGCATCGCCAAGCGCCCCGGCGCATCGGAGACGCGGTCGCCGCGCGGCGCCGATGACGAGCAGGGCGGCCAGAGCGGCGCCGAGCCGCAAGAGGACGGCGGCAAGAAAAAGCAGCAGCAGGACGCGCTGACCGCCTATTGTGTCAATCTGAACAACAAGGCCAAGGCCGGCAAGATCGATCCGCTGATCGGCCGCGAGTCCGAGATCAACCGCACCATCCAGGTGCTGTGCCGCCGCTCGAAGAACAATCCGCTCTATGTCGGCGACCCCGGCGTCGGCAAGACGGCGATCGCCGAAGGCCTTGCCAAGCGCATCGTCGAGGGCGACGTGCCGGAAGTGCTGCACAACGCCACCATCTTCGCGCTCGACATGGGGACATTGCTGGCCGGCACCCGCTATCGCGGCGATTTCGAGGAGCGGCTGAAGCAGGTCGTCAAGGAACTCGAGGATTATCCGGGCGCGGTTCTGTTCATCGACGAGATACACACCGTGATCGGGGCAGGGGCGACGTCGGGCGGCGCCATGGATGCGTCGAACCTGTTGAAGCCGGCGCTGTCGTCCGGCGCGATCCGCTGCATCGGCTCGACCACTTACAAGGAGTTCCGCCAGTTCTTCGAGAAGGATCGCGCTTTGGTGCGGCGCTTCCAGAAGATCGACGTCAACGAGCCGACCATCGAGGATGCCATCGAGATCATGAAGGGTCTGAAGCCGTATTTCGAGGAGTTCCACAAGGTTCGCTACACGGCTGAGGCGATCAAGGCTTCGGTAGAACTGTCGGCGCGCTACATCAACGACCGCAAGTTGCCGGACAAGGCGATCGACGTGATCGACGAGACCGGCGCCTCGCAGATGCTGGTGCCGGAAGCCAAGCGCAAGAAGACCATTGGCATCAAGGAGATCGAAGCGACGATCGCCACCATCGCCCGCATTCCGCCGAAGACGGTTTCCGCCGACGACGAGAAGGTGTTGGCCGGTCTCGACGTCGAGCTGAAGCGCGTCGTCTACGGTCAGGACACCGCGATCACGGCGTTGACCTCGGCGATCAAGCTGGCGCGTGCCGGCCTGCGCGAACCGGAGAAGCCGATCGGCTCCTATCTGTTCTCGGGACCGACCGGCGTCGGCAAGACCGAAGTGGCAAAGCAGCTCGCCGCCTCCCTTGGTGTCGAGCTGATCCGCTTCGACATGTCGGAATATATGGAACGCCACACCGTCTCGCGGCTGATCGGCGCGCCTCCAGGCTATGTCGGCTTCGACCAGGGCGGCCTGTTGACCGACGGCGTCGACCAGCATCCGCATTGCGTGCTGTTGCTGGACGAGGTCGAGAAGGCGCATCCGGACCTGTTCAACATCCTGTTGCAGGTCATGGACCACGGCAAGCTGACCGACCACAACGGCAAGCAGATCGACTTCCGCAATGTCATCCTGATCATGACCACCAATGCGGGCGCCTCGGATGCGCAGCGCGCGGCGATCGGTTTCGGCTCGACCAAGCGCGAAGGCGACGATGTCGAGGCGATCAACCGGCTGTTCACGCCGGAATTCCGCAACCGTCTCGATGCGATCATCCCGTTCGGCTCGCTGCCGGTTCCGGTCATCCATCAGGTGGTGCAGAAGTTCGTCATGCAGCTCGAGGCCCAGCTCTCCGAGCGTGGCGTCACCTTCGACCTGTCGCAGGAGGCGATCGCCTGGCTGGCCGAGAAGGGCTATGACGAACGTATGGGTGCGCGGCCGCTCGGCCGGGTCATCCAGGAGCACATCAAGAAGCCGCTGGCCGACGAGGTGCTGTTCGGCAAGCTTAAGAAGGGCGGCACCGTGCGTGTCACCGTCGACAAGAAAGAGACCGGCGAGACCGGCCTGAAGCTCGAGTCGCTCGCCGACGAGGCGCCGGTCAAGCCGAAGAAGGAAGAACCGGACGACACGCCGAAGCCCAAGAAAGCTGCCATCAAAAAGCCCGTCGCGAAAAAGGCGATCGCGCAGAAGGCGGAGCCCAAGGGCAAGGATGGCGGCAAGCGCAGCTTGGTGCCGCAACTGCCCCGCAAAGGGTGATGCCCTGAAAACTAAAAAAGCCCCGGAAGCGGGGCTTTTTTGTTGGATGAGGAGGTAGTGAGTGGCCGAAGGCGTTTGGCGTGCGACCTCCGGCTTCAGTTTCCCAGCGCCGTTCGTATCTTGCCGGCGTTCTCAGCCAACACTTCTGGTTTCTCCATCTGACCGCTATGCGGCTTCAAAGGAATGCCCTCGAAGCGTGGAATGATGTGAACATGGAGGTGAAAGACGGTCTGGCCCGAAGCAGGCTCGTTGAACTGCATGACCGTGACACCATCGGCAGTGAAGGCCTTTTTTACTGCCCGCGCAACTTTCTGGACATTTGCGCAGAGCGGGCCGAACACTGCCGGATCGGCATCGAGCAGGTTGCGCGACGGCGCCTTCGGCACAACCAGCGTATGACCCGGCCCTTGCGGCATTACATCCATGAAGGCGACGACTGCGTCATCTTC
The DNA here is from genome assembly GCF_040318085.1 of Mesorhizobium sp. M1322. Taxonomy (NCBI): domain Bacteria; kingdom Pseudomonadati; phylum Pseudomonadota; class Alphaproteobacteria; order Hyphomicrobiales; family Phyllobacteriaceae; genus Mesorhizobium; species Mesorhizobium sp. M1322. Next base: position 42,321 of record NZ_JAMYLP010000027.1, on the reverse strand, counting down.
ATAGACGCGATGCGATGGGATTTCACCGCGTAGGATTTTCGCGAAGATATTGCTGCTGTCGTAGGTGGTTTCGGCCATGGCGTGCGCTCCGGATTGTGCCTTGCTCTACCGCATCGACCCGAAAATTGGAATCGATTTTCGGAAAGTATGATCTGGAGATTCAAAGTGTTAGAGCGTACTTTGTGTGTCCAACTGGACGCACGTCGCTCTAATTTAATCGCCCGCCAGATCCTTGCGGAACGGCGTGTGCTCTTCAAGATAGTCGCCCATCCGCTCCACCTCGCGCCGCTCGCGCCTGAGATAGTCGGCGACCGCGTTGCGCAAGCCCGGATGCGCGATGTAATGCGCCGAATGCATGGTCACCGGCCGATAGCCGCGCGCCAGCTTGTGCTCGCCTTGCGCGCCCGCTTCGACCACTTTCAGCTTACGGTCGATCGCGAAGTCGATCGCCTGATGATAGCAGACCTCGAAATGCAGGAAGGGATGGTCTTCGATGCAGCCCCAGTTGCGGCCATAGAGCGCATCGGAACCGATGAAATTGATGGCGCCGGCAATGTAGCGTCCATTGCGCTTGGCCATCACCAGCAGGATGTCGTCGGCCATGCGCTCGCCGATCATCGAGAAAAACTCGCGGCTGAGATATGGCCGCCCCCATTTCCTGCTGCCGGTATCCATGTAGAAGGCAAAGAAGTCGTCCCAGACCCTTTCGGTCAGGTCCTTGCCGGTCAGCCAGTCGATCGAGATGCCGTGAGCGAGCGCCTCGCGCCGCTCTTTCTTCATTGCCTTGCGCTTGCGCGATGCCAGAGTGGCGAGAAAATCGTCGTAGGTGAAATAACCTTCGTTGTAGAAGTGGAACTGCTGGTCGGTGCGGTGCAGGAAGCCCGCCGCTTCCAGCGCCCCGACATCCTTCTGCTGCGCGAAGGTTACGTGGGCGGAAGAAACGCCGAGCTTGTCCGTCACCGCCTTCAGGCCTGCTGCCAAGCCGGCTTTCACGGCGCGACTGTCCTCGCCCTTGTTGACCAGCAGGCGAGGACCGGTGACAGGCGTGAACGGTACGGCGCATTGCAGCTTTGGATAGTAGCGTCCTCCGGCGCGCTCGAACGCGTCCGACCAGCCGTGATCGAAAACATATTCGCCCTGGCTGTGCGATTTCAGGTAGCAGGGAACGGCACCGAGCAGTTTTCCCTGCGCTGTCTCCAGCCTGAGATGATGGCCCTGCCAGCCGGTGCGCCGCACGGCGCAGCCGGAATCCTCAAGCGCGCTCAGAAAAGCGAAAGAAACAAGGGGATTGTAGCCATTTTCTGTATCGCCGCGTGCGGTACCGCCCAGGCCATCCCATTCCGTGCAGGTGAAGGCTCCGATGCCGGAGGCAACCCGGATCGCATACGCTCCATTCGCCGTTTGCCCGTCGCCTTCATCGCCTTGATCCATGAGGCTCATTTAAGCTCCGTGCCGGTCCATGCAAGCTCGGTTTCAAGCGACCTGTACAAGATCGGGTTCGAATCCTTCGAACGTCATTTGGTCGGCATATCTGAAGGTCAGGTCGACCGCCGGCTGGTCGAGCACGGTCCAGGTGATTACCGGCATTTTGAGCTTTTCGCGCACGAAGGAGACGAACCGGTTCGGCAGGTCGCCGGCAGCGTAGGAGGCGAAGGCGATGTCGTGCGCCAGCATGGCGAAATGCGCCTCGATCAGCTTGACGTCCTTGCCATAAGCCGTCAGCCCGCCCGGAATGCCGGGCGCGTGTTTCGGGAAATCGCGGATCAGCCAGTGGTCGAACGACATGATCGCCGCCTTGCCCTTGTAGTGCTTGAGCATCTTGCCGACGCTTTCCACCAGGCCTTCGTCCCGGCCGGGAACCCCTTTCAGCTCGACGACCATCGGCACACGACCATCGACCAGGTCGAGTGCCTGCTGCAAAGTCGGCAGATGGTCTGATGTGCCGCCAACCTTGAGTGCCGTCATCTCCGCTGCCGTTCGCTGCCAGACGAAGCCGTCCTGGCCGGTCAGCCGCTTCAGATCGCCATCGTGAATGACCACGGGGATGCGGTCAGACGACAGATGCACATCGCATTCGATCGCATAGCCGCGTTCAGCCGCCGCGGCAAAGGCGGAAAGCGTGTTCTCCCACCGCGTCTTGTTCATGTCGTGGAGGCCGCGATGGGCAACGGGTCGGGCGGTCAGCCAGGAAAGATCAGTCATATCTGGCTCATTCAACTTCGAAGATGGCTTCGATTTCCACTGCGGCATTAAGCGGCAGGGAGGCGGCGCCGACGGCGGAGCGGGCATGTTTGCCGTGATCGCCGAGCACTGCAACCAGAAAATCCGAGGCGCCGTTGGCAACCAGGTGCTGTTCGACAAAATCCGGAGTCGAGGCGACGAAGACGGTGATCTTCACCAGGCGGCGGATTTTCTCGAGATCGCCAAGGGCTGCCTTGGCCTGCGCCAATACGTTGATCGCGCAGTATTTTGCCGCTTCCTTGCCGCTTGCGGTGTCGACATCGCGGCCGAGCAGTCCGCTCGCCTGCAGCTTGCCCTCGCTGAGCGGCAGCTGCCCGGCGGTAAACAGCAGATTGCCTGACCTGGAATAGGGCACGTAGTTGGCGGCGGGCGCGGCGGCGACCGGAAGCGTCACGCCGAGTTCGCTTAGCCGCTTTTCGATTGTTTCACTCATGGTATTTCCCTATTGCTTGATGACGCCGGGCGGGCCGGGCCGAAATTGCTATTTTTGCCTCGCTTCCGCCACGACTTTTTTTAAGCTGGACCCTCTTTCCCTGCGGCCTGCCATCAGGCGCGATGATCGGAGCCCCTCATGCGCGCAACACGCCTCGCATTCCACGCTGTCTTGCTGCCAGCGGTGTTCTCGATGGCGCCGGCTTTTGCCGTACCGGCGCTGCAAGCGCATCGCGCAGTTTACGATCTGAGCCTGGACAAAGCCTCCGATCGCTCCGGCATTACCGGCATTTCCGGCCGCATGGTCTATGAGTTCAACGGCTCACCTTGCGAAGGCTACACGGTGAAGTTCCGCTTCGTCACCCAGATCGCCACCAACGACAATGCAACAAAGCTGACCGACCAGCAGACGACCACTTTCGAAGACGCCGAAGGCAAGACGTTCTCGTTCGTGACAAAATCCTTCGTCGACCAGAACCTCGACAAGGAGGTCAAGGGCACCGCGACGAAGGAGACGACGGGCCTCAAGGTCGACATCGACAAGCCGGAGAAGAGCAGCCTCGAACTCGCCGCCACCCAGTTTCCGACCCAGCATCTGGCCGAACTGATCGACAAGGCCGAAAAGGGCGAAAATTTCTACGAGACCAACCTGTTCGACGGCTCGGAAGATGCCGATAAGGTGATGACCACCACCGTCGTCGTCGGCAAGAAAGCCGATGCCGACAAGGCTGATCCGGAAGCGCAGGCGCTGGCAAAGCTCGCCACCGACAAATACTGGCCAGTCGACATCGCCTATTTCGACGGCACCGACAAGTCAGGCGAGGAGGTGCCGGAGTACCGGATCAGCTTCAAGCTGCATGACAATGGCATCACCCGCGACCTCGTCATGGACTACGGCGAGTTCTCGATGACCGGCAAGCTGGTCAATCTGTCGTTGTTCGATCAGTCGAAAGCCTGTCCGCCGAAATAGGCCCGCAAGGCGGCGGCGAATGACTTGAACACGCCGCAATTGCATCTCAACCTCAACGCCGATGGGGTCGATCGGGGGGTGGGTTGAGCAGAATCGATGTGTTCGTGGCGCCGAAGCCCAATCCGGCGCTGATCAAGATCATGACTGTAGTCAACCGGGTTGTCATGCTGCATGGCATTCCCGGGTTTCGCGACCTGTTGCCGTTCAACCGCCTTGCCGGATTGCGCGGCGTCGCCAATGTCCGTCATATCGACTTTCCCGACGTCGACCGGCAGCGGCTGAAGGCCTGTTGCGGCGCCGGCAAGGCGACGTTCATCACCCCCAACCATCCGGAATTCTTTACCGACTGGATGATCGACAAGGAGATCGTCTCGCAGGTCAGTCCGCTCGCGGCATCCTGGGCCACGCATGGCGTCGTCAACGGCCTCGGCCGGATCATGCAGAAATTCTGGCTGGCCAACAATCTGATCGCCCAGATTCCAGGCAACAGCGGGGCTGCCAAGGAACACTCGATCGCCTGGGCGCTGAAAGGGCATGGTGTTCTCTTGCATCCCGAGGGCGGCGTGGGCTGGCATGCAAATGTCGTCGGTCCGCTCCTTCCGGGGGCGGTCGAGATGGGGTTCGAAGCGCTCAAGCGCGATCGCGCCACGGATCAGGATTCTAGGGTTTGGATCGCGCCGGTTGTCTGGAAGCTCGCCTTCACCAAAAATGTCGAGCCGGCGCTGGCGCAGGAATGCACCTATGTCGAGAAGAGCTTGAAGATCGAACGCCGTGCCGCCGATACCCTGCCGGAGCGCGTCCACCATATCTATTCGACGCTGCTGTCGCGCGATGAGATTGCCTGTGGCATGGTGCCCGACGAACGGGCTTCGTATGCCGCGCGTCAGACGCAACTGCTGCTCGAATTGAGCCGACGCCTGGGGGAGGGTATTTCGGTCGATCCCGCTGTCAACGAGATCGCCGAGCTTTTACGCAGGTCGCGCCGCTGGCTGCGGGAAGGCACCGGCGACGCCGAGCGACAAAAACAGATCCGCACGCTGGCGGACACGATCCTGCGTCTCCAACGTGTCGGACCGTGGACCTCAGCCAACCCGCGCATCACGCAAGAGGAGATCGCCGAGCATCTGAAGCGCATCCGCAACGACTATTGCAAGGGCACGCTGCGCGACACGATCAACCGCTTCGTGCCACAGCCGGCCGGGCCGCGCTGCGCGCATATCCGTGTGCCGGAACCGTTGGGATTGCACGCCTTTCCGGGCTCGATCGACGATGCGCTCGCCGAACTGCACAGCCGCATGCAGGCGGCTGTCACCACGACCGTAGCCGAACTCGAAGCCGCTGGCGGGTTCATTTTCTATCCGAATCCCTTCTATCATCGCTAGCATTGGATCTCGGCTCCAGGTGAGCTGCGGCCCCGCTGGTCGGCGCAAGATGAAGGAGTGCGGCAAGCCTCATGGCGGTTTATGTCGACGCGGCGATCTGGAAATGGGTCGGCCACCGCTGGTGTCACTTGCTGGCCGACGACACCGATGAGCTGCATCGTTTTGCAGCACAGCTCGGTATCAAGCGCTCGTCCTATCAGGGACCGCCGAAGACATCGGCGCCGCACTATGACATAACCGGCTTCGAGCGCGACCGCGCGGTGCGGCTAGGCGCCATCGAATGCAGCCGCGAAGAGATCGTTGCTGTTTTCCGGCGTGTCCGGGTGCCGAAGGGGAAGATACGACTATAGCCGGGTGCGCTGATCGCCGCACGCTGAGCCGCAAGACACCGTAGCGCTTGCGTTTGTCGCGCATCCCCTCTATATGCGCGCTCATTCCACACACGGACTTTGGTGTCTGCCCGGGAGAAATCCGGCTGAAACCTCCGGTGGCGTTCGAGGACAAGGTCCAGAAATGCCTGTGTCCGTGGAGGCTAACCGGAAAGGATACTCAAGAATGGCTCTGCCTGATTTCAGCATGCGCCAGCTTTTGGAAGCTGGCATTCACTTCGGCCACCAGACTCACCGCTGGAACCCCAAGATGGCGCCCTATATCTATGGCGCCCGCAACAACATCCACATCATCGACCTCTCGCAGACGGTGCCGCTGCTGCACCAGGCGCTCAAGCAGGTTTCCGACACCGTCGCCAAGGGTGGCCGCGTGCTGTTCGTCGGCACCAAGCGCCAGGCGTCCGACATCGTCGCCGACGCCGCGCAGCGCTCGGCCCAGTACTATGTCAACTCCCGCTGGCTCGGCGGCATGATGACCAACTGGAAGACGATCTCGAATTCTATCCAGCGCCTGCGCAAGCTCGACGAGATGCTGGCCGGCGAGGCCCAGGGGCTCACCAAGAAGGAGCGCCTCAACCTTGATCGCGAGCGCGAGAAGCTCGACAAGGCGCTGGGCGGTATCAAGGACATGGGTTCGACGCCGGACCTGATGTTCGTGATCGACACCAACAAGGAAGCGATCGCCATCCTCGAGGCCAAGCGCCTTGGCATCCCGGTCGTCGCCATCATCGATTCCAACTGCGACCCGGACAAGATCGATTTTCCGATCCCCGGCAATGACGACGCGGCCCGCGCCATCCAGCTCTATTGCGATCTGATCGCCAAGGCTGCAATCGACGGCATCGCTCGCCAGCAGGGCGCGCTCGGCGTCGACGTCGGCGCTTTGGCCGAGGCTCCGGTCGAGCCGGCACTCGAGCCGACGCCGACCGCCGAGACACCGGCCGCCCAGACGCCGGAAGCATAACAGCGAAGGCCGGTTTCGGCCTTCATCTTTCTCATATTTTGGCGCGAAGCGCTGGCGCCAGGCGCATCATCGAGGACGGTGGTGCGTCGGTGCATTTTAAACAAAGAGGCGACAATGAGCATTTCGGCTGCACAGGTCAAAGAACTTCGCGACTTGACTGGCGCGGGCATGATGGACTGCAAGGCGGCGTTGAACGAGACCAACGGTAACATGGAAGAGGCCGTCGACTGGCTGCGCAAGAAGGGCATTTCCAAGGCCGACAAGAAGGCCGGCCGTACAGCGGCCGAGGGCCTGATCGGCGTCGATTCCGGTATCCGCGAGGCGGCGGTCGTCGAGGTCAACTCCGAGACCGACTTCGTTGCCCGCAACGCCGCTTTCCAGGAGATCGTCGCCAACGTCGCCAAGGTCGCGCTCGCCTATGGCGGCAAGACCGAGGCCGTCGCAGCCGCCCCATATCCGGGTTCCGACAAGTCGGTTGCCGACACCATCAAGGACGCTGTCGGTACAATCGGTGAGAATCTTGGCTTCCGCCGTTCGGCCAAGCTCACGGTCGAGCACGGCGCTGTCGCAACCTACGTCCACAATGCGGTTGCCGACGGCCTTGGCAAGCTCGGCGTGCTGGTCGCCATCGAGACGACAGGCAACGCGCAAGCCGCCAACGCCTTTGCCCGTCAGGTCGCTATGCATGTCGCCGCCACCAACCCGATGGCGCTGACGACGGAGCAGCTCGATCCGGCCGCGGTCGAGCGCGAGAAGGCGATCTTCGCCGACCAGGCGCGCCAGTCCGGCAAGCCGGAGGCGATCATCGAGAAGATGGTCGAGGGCCGTCTGCGCAAGTTCTACGAAGAAGTCGTGCTGCTCAAGCAGGCTTTCGTGCTCAATCCCGACATCACCGTCGAGAAGGCGCTGACGGATGCCGAGAAGGAAATCGGCGCACCGGCCAAGATCACTGCCTATCTGCGCTTCGCGCTCGGCGAGGGCATCGAGAAGGAAGGGACCGATTTCGCGGCGGAAGTCGCGGCGGCGGTCAAGAAGTAAACCGCACTCTATCGTTCTGAAAAGACTTTACGGCCGGGTGTCCGCGAGGATGCCCGGCCGATTTCTTGCGCGGTGTCGATGAAGGCCAGGCGGTCGGCGACAAGCCGGCTGGCTATCTGCCGGATCTGCTCACGCCCGGATCTGCTCGTGCCCGGATCTGCTCATGCAAGGTGCATTTGCCGGTGTAAGTTACAGGCTGGAAGAGAGTTTCCGGCTCGGGCGCCGCGTGACATCGCGGCGCCCTTCGTGTATCGGAACCCAATGTTTCGGGGTAGCGCCTGCGCGGCGGCAGGCGCGTCACACGTATAATGATGAGGACCAGATGACGGTGAAGCCCCTCTACCGACGTGTCTTGCTGAAAGCGTCGGGCGAAGCGCTGATGGGTGAACAGCATTTCGGCATCGATGTGTCGGTAGTCGATCGCATCGCCGCCGACATCGCCGAGGCCCGCGCCCTGGGCATCGAGGTCGGCGTCGTCATCGGCGGCGGCAACATCTTTCGTGGCGTGGCCGTTGCTTCCAAGGGCGGAGATCGCGTCACCGGCGACCACATGGGCATGCTCGCCACCGTCATCAACTCGCTGGCGCTGCGCACTTCGCTGAACAAAATCGGCGTCGACGCGGTGGTGCTGTCGGCAATCGCCATGCCTGAGCTTTGCGAGAGCTTTTCGCAGCGCCAGGCGACCGCCTACATGAATCAGGGCAAGGTCGTCATCTTCGCCGGCGGCACCGGTAATCCGTTCTTCACCACCGATTCGGCCGCGGCGCTGCGCGCGGCAGAAATCGGGGCGGACGCGCTGTTCAAGGGCACCCAGGTCGACGGCGTCTATTCGGCCGATCCCAAGAAGGACCCGAACGCGACACGCTTTGAGCGTATCAGCCATGGCGAAGTCATAAAACGCGGTCTTTCGATCATGGATACGGCCGCGATTGCACTTGCGCGCGAAAACAACATTCCGATAATCGTCTATTCGATCCACGAGAAGGGTGGTTTCGGTGATATTCTGAGGGGCGGCGGCCGTTGCACGGTCGTTACGGACGACTGATCGGGAGCCCGATCCCGAACCGAAGGTTTCCCCCAGGCGAAAAGCGGGAACCGGTTTTCGGATTGAGGCTTGAATACGGGGTTACCCCTGAAGTGAACCCGGCTAACGGGTCGAGGAGACGATGATGAGTGGCGAATACGATGATCTCAAACGGCGCATGGACGGGGCGATCGCTGCGTTCAAGCACGATCTGGCTTCGCTGCGGACCGGCCGCGCTTCGAGCAACCTGCTCGACGCGATCCAGGTGCAGGCCTACGGCACCACCATGCCGATCAACCAGGTGGCAAACGTGTCGGTGCCGGAGCCGCGCATGATCTCGGTTTCGGTCTGGGATAAGTCGATGGTCGGCGCGGTCGATCGCGCCATCCGTGAATCCAATCTCGGCTTCAATCCGATCGTCGATGGCACCAATCTCAGAATTCCGCTGCCCGAGCTCAACGAACAGCGCCGCAAGGAACTGGTCAAGATCTCGCACGGTTATGCAGAGAATGCCCGTATAGCCGTGCGCCACGTGCGCCGGGACGGCATGGAGTTTCTCAAAAAGGCGGAAAAGGACGGCGATATCAGCGAAGACGATCATCGCAAGCGGTCCGACCAGGTCCAAAAGCTCACAGACGAGATGATCGGTACCATCGACCATCTGCTTTCCGATAAGGAAGCTGAAATCATGCAGGTTTAAGGGTTAGGTGACCAACCCGAAAGCGAGACTATGACAAGCCCCGCGCATGTCGCGATCATCATGGACGGAAACGGACGCTGGGCCAAGGCGCGTGGCTTGCCGCGGCTTGCTGGGCATCGTGCCGGCGTCGAGGCGCTGCGTAACACGGTGCGCGCCGCTCCTAGCCTCGGCATCTCGTTCCTGACCGTCTACGCCTTCTCGTCGGAAAACTGGTCCAGGCCGAAGTCCGAAGTCAGCGACCTGTTGGGCCTGTTGAAAATCTTCATCCGCCGCGATCTCGCCGAGCTTCACCAAAACGGCGTGCGGGTCAGGATCATCGGCGACCGGGCAGGGCTGCAACCTGACATCAGGACCCTGCTTGAAGAGGCCGAAACGCTCACCGCCCGCAATGACGCGCTGACCTTGGTCATCGCCTTCAACTATGGCGGACGCGACGAGATCGTGCGCACGGCGCGCAAGCTTGCCTCGGCAGTGGCGCGCGGCGAGCTCGACAGCGAGGCGATCACGGCCGAATCCTTTGCCGGCTCTCTCGACACCCAGGGTATTCCAGATCCGGAACTGGTCATCCGCACCAGCGGCGAGCTCAGGCTGTCGAATTTCCTTCTGTGGCAGGCGGCCTATAGCGAGCTTGTCTTCCTGCCTTGCTACTGGCCCGATTTCAGCCGCGAGCATTTGGCCGACGCATTGCGCGACTTCGCCAGTCGCGAGCGCCGTTTCGGCGGGCTTGGCGCTCAAGACGTCGCCGTGACAGCCAAAGGATGAGCAACCTCCAGCTTCGCGCCATTTCTGCCGTCGTGCTTGCGGTCGTCACACTCGGCCTGACCTGGCTCGGCGGACTGCCCTTCCGGTTGCTTTGCGCTGCCATGACGATCCTGATCTTCTATGAATGGACGCGAATGTGCCGCCCGGTCGCCGCCGCGGGTCTTGGTTTGCTGCCGGAAGCGCTGCTTCTGATTTTCGTCGGTGCCTTGGTCGCCGGCCTGCCGGCGTCCTGGCTGCTGCTTCTTGTGGCAGCGATGGTCGTTGTCACCGTGGTCGTGGGTTCGATGCGCCAGACTTCGATGCATCAAACGGGACAGTGGGACGCGTCCGGCGTTGCCTATGCCGCCATTTCCGGACTGTCGCTTGCTCTTTTGCGCGACGGCGACCATCCTGGCCTCGTCGCCATTCTCTTCCTGTTCGCCGTGGTTTGGGCGACCGACATAGCAGCCTATTTTGTCGGCCGCGCTGTCGGCGGTCCGAAGCTGGCGCCGTCGATCTCGCCAGGCAAGACGCAGAGCGGGGCACTCGGCGGTGCCGTCGGCGGCGTGGTTGCCGGGCTGCTTCTGGCCGCCGCGGCCGGAGCCGGCAATCTCGCAGTGCTCGGCGTCGTCGCGCTCGTGCTTTCGCTCGTCTCTCAGGCCGGCGACCTTTTCGAATCATGGGTGAAGCGCCGCCACAACCGCAAGGATTCAGGCACGCTGATACCGGGCCATGGCGGCGTCATGGACCGGGTCGACGGGCTTGTCGCGGCGGCTTTCGCCCTGTACGTCATCGGCTGGATTTCGGCGACCGCCGACCATCCGGCACAGGGCTGTTTCCAGCTTGATCGGCATTGATTCCCGGCCTGGTTTCTTGACCTGCGCAGAATGCGCCATGGATTCGCCTGGATTGATGCCACAGTCGCGGTACGACCGTGCTGCGGACGAATTTTGAGGACATGAGTTGAACGAGATTCTTCACGCGGTTTTCAGCACGGAAGGCTTTGTCCTCGGCACGCTGGTGCCGTTCCTGTTCGTGCTGACCGCAGTCGTGTTCGTCCACGAGATGGGCCACTACCTCGTCGGCCGCTGGTGCGGCATCGGCGTGAAAGTCTTTTCGATCGGCTTCGGCCCGGAACTCTTCGGTTTCAATGACAGCCATGGCACGCGCTGGAAACTCTGCGCCATTCCACTCGGCGGCTACGTCAAATTCGTCGGCGACATGAACGCCACCTCGAGCCAACCCAGTTCGGATGAGATCGAAACGCTGACCGATGCCGAGCGCAAGGTTGCGTTTCACACGCAGCCGGTCTGGAAGCGCGCGGCGACTGTGGTGGCCGGTCCGCTGTTCAATTTCCTGCTGACGATCGCCGTCTTCGCCGTGCTGTTTACCGCCTATGGCCGCCCTGTGATGGAGCCGATGGTGGCTGAAGTCACCGCCGGCAGTCCGGCGGCACAGGCCGGCATCCTGCCCGGTGACCGATTCGTCAGCGTCGACGGCAGCAAGGTCCAGACCTTCGCCGACGTCCAGCGCCGGGTTTCGGGCCGCGGCGGCGACGCCATCACGTTTGTCATGCTGCGCGACGGCAAGGAGATCACCGTCACGGCGACGCCGCGGTTGATGGAAAAGGAAGACGCGCTGGGCAACAAGGTCAAGGTGGCCGTGATCGGCGTCGTCAACAACCAGGAAGTCGGCCAACCCCGCCTGATCACCTATAGCCCGGCCGGCGCACTGGCTGCCGCGGTCGAGGAAACCGGCCACATCATCCAGGGTACCGGCCAGTTCCTGCAGCGTTTCGTCGTCGGTCGCGAAGACAAATGCCAGTTGGGCGGGCCAATCAAGATCGCAAAGATGTCGGGGCAGGCGGCAAAACTGGGCTTCGACTGGCTTGTGCAACTTGTTGCGCTGTTGTCGGTCGGGATCGGTATTCTCAACCTTTTGCCGATTCCCCCCCTCGACGGCGGGCATCTCCTGTTCTACGGCGTGGAGGCCGTCATTCGGCGACCGGTGTCGGAACGGATGATGGAGATGGGTTACAGGGCCGGCCTGCTTCTCGTCTTGGGCTTCATGGGGTTCGTTTTCTGGAACGACCTGTTTGGGTGCTGAAATCATGAAGAAATTTGGCTTCGGCACAGCCAATGTTGAGACGCCGTTTACCATGCATTGGGATATGCGTGACGCGAAAGCCACGCAACAGGGTTAAGTAAATACAAATTAACCAGGAGCCTTGCGTGTAGGGAAAATCCGGTTAATACGGTAGGGGAAATTACCGCACGTCCGGTTTTCTCGCCGTGGGGACTTCGAGAAAAGGTACAAAAGCCCGATGAAGGCAGCATCCAAGTTTCTGAGCGCCGCGTCCGCGGTGGCCCTATCCGCCGCTCTGGTCGTACCAGGTGCGCTCGCAGTGCAGTTCGTTGCCACATCGGCGGCCGAGGCCGCTGTTGTTTCAAGAATTGAAGTCAGCGGCAATCAGCGTGTCGACGCCGACACGATCCGCAACTACGTCACGATCAAGCCCGGCAAGGCCTTTTCCAGCTCCGATATCGACGATGCGGTCAAGGCGCTGTTCGGCACCGGGCTGTTCTCGGACGTCCAGATCAACCAGGTTGGTTCGTCGCTGGTCATCAAGGTTTCCGAATATCAGGTCGTGAACCAGGTGCTGTTCCAGGGCAACAAGAAGCTCAAGGACAATGCCCTTGCGGCCTCGGTGCAGTTGAAGCCGCGTGGAACGTTCTCGCAGCAGGCGCTCGATGCCGATGTCGAGGCGGTCAAGGCCGCCTACAGGCGTATCGGCCGCGACGACGCCGCCGTGACCACCCAGATCATGGATCTCGGCGACAACCGCGTGAACGTGGTCTTCAACATCAATGAAGGCGGCCGCACGCAGATCGCCGCGATCAATTTCGTCGGCAACAGTGCCTATTCGAGCCGTCGCCTGTCCGACGTCATCTCCACCAAGCGCTCGTCCATCCTTTCGTTCGTGCTGCGCGACGACGTCTATGACGAAGATAAGCTGCGCGCCGACGAGGAGCTGCTGCGCCGTTTCTATTACAATCACGGCTATGCCGACTTCCAGGTGATTTCCGCGGTCGGCGAACTCGACGAGACCACCAATAAATACACGGTGACGATCACCGTGCAGGAGGGCGATCGCTACACCTTCGGCGACGTCAGCGTCGAGAGCACGATTCCCGAGGTCGACGCTGCCTCGCTGCAGTCGGTGGTCGAAACCCACAAGGGCGACGTCTACAACGCTGAGAACGTCGAAGACACCATCATTGCGTTGACCGAGAGGGTCGCCGGTTCCGGCTATCCCTTCGCCCAGGTGACGCCGCGCGGTGATCGCAATTTCGAGAACCACACCATTTCAGTGGTCTATACGATCGACCAGGGCACCAAGGCCTATGTCGAGCGCATCGAGATACGCGGCAACGACCGGACACGCGACTATGTCATTCGCCGCGAATTCGACGTGAGCGAGGGCGATGCCTTCAACCAGGTTCTCATCCAGCGCGCTAAGAAGCGGCTGGAAGCGCTTGATTATTTTGAAAAAGTCGAGGTTTCCACCGTGCCCGGCTCTGAGCCAGACCAGGTGGTGCTGGTGGTCGACGTGGTCGAGAAATCGACCGGCGAGTTCTCGGTCGGCGCCGGCTATTCGACAGGCGGCGACACGTCAGGCCCATCCGTCGAAGGATCGATCACCGAGCGCAACTTCCTCGGACGCGGCCAGTTCATCAAGCTATCGGCCGGCGGCGGCAAGAATTCGCGCGACTACAGCTTCTCCTTCACCGAGCCCTATTTCCTCGGGCGGCGTATCGCTGCCGGTTTCGATGTCTTCCACCGGACCAGAGAATACGACGACTACCAGAGCGAGACGACAGGCGCAACAGTGCGGTTCGGCCTGCCGATCACCGACGACATCTCGACGCAGCTGGCGTATAATATCTCGCAGGAGAAATACGAGCTCGACGAAGACTGCGAGACTGCTGGCGTTTACGATCCCCTCAAATGCAACGTCTCTCAGCCTATCCTAAACGGCATTGAGGAAAGCCCGTGGCTCAAGTCGTCGGTCAGTCTCGGCCTGGTCTACAATACCATCGATGACATGAAGAACCCGCATGAAGGCATCTACGCCAACGTCGTCACGGAATTCGCCGGCCTCGGCGGCGACGCCAAATTCGTCAAGGTGACGGCGCGTGGCAGCGTCTACCAAACGCTGTCGGAGCAGCTTGATCTGGTTGGTTTGATTTCGGGCGGGGCCGGTCATATCCAGGGCTTCGGCTCCGGCGATCTGCGCATCTTCGATCATTTCCAGAGCAGCGATCGCATGATCCGCGGCTTCGCCTATGGCGGCATCGGTCCTGTCGACGACCAGGGCTTTGACGACCATCTCGGCGGTACCACCTATTTCAACGCCTCGGCGGAAGGCCAGTTTCCGATGCCGATCATTCCGGAAAGCTTCGGCCTGCGCGGCGCAGTCTTTGCCGATGCGGCGACACTTTATGGCAACGAGGTGTCGGGCGTCGATCAGTCAACAACCGACATGCAGTGGCGCGCCTCTGTCGGCGTCGGTCTGATGTGGGCGTCGCCCTTTGGTCCGATCCGCATCGACTATGCGATTCCCGTCCTCAAGGAGGACACCGACGACGTGCAGGAATTCAACTTCGGCATATCGACCCGCTTCTGATCGGTGGGCAACGATACTTCCGGGCCGTTGGGGTCCGGAAGAGAGTGACCCGACACTGCAGCGCCGCATGTCCTCTTGGATGCGCAAAGGACGCTGTAGAACTTTGATTTTGCGCATGATCCTTTCCGAAGATCGGTTCCGATTTTCGGGGTCATGCGCTAGCTGGATATAGCTTCTGGAATGACCGATCCGGTGTTCTTCGCGCCATCACGCCGGTATACGGCTGGCGAAGTCGCGAATCTGACCGGCTCGGTGCTCGTCGATTCCGGCCTCTCCGATATATCGATCGAAGCCTTGGCGCCGGCAAGCGAAGGCGGCGAGCACGCCCTTGTCTTCGTTGATGGCAGGCGCAACTTCGCGCTGATGCAATCGCTGCGGGCAGCGGCGGTTCTCTGTCCCGCCGAATTTGCCGGCAAAGCGCCGGCGGGCATCGCGGTTCTGGTTCATCCGCGCCCGCAACAGGCTTTCGCGATGGTCGGACGCCTTCTTTTCCCGGCGGCTGCGACACCGGCGCCGATGACCGGCGAAACCGGTATTTCGCCGCATGCCCATATCGATCCATCGGCGCATGTCGAGGCCGGCGCGATTGTCGAGGCCGGCGCGATTATCGGCCCTCGCGCTTCTATCGGCAGCGGAACCGTCATTGCTCCTCATGCCGTCATCGGTCCCTCCTGCCAGTTCGGCCGCGACGGCTATGTCGGTCCAGGCGCCAGCATCCAGTACGCGCTTATCGGCAACCGCGTCATCATCCATGGCGGCGCCCGCATCGGCCAGGACGGTTTTGGCTTCGTGGCCGGCGCCAAGGGCCCGGAGCGCGTCCCGCAAATCGGCCGGGTCGTCATCCAGGACGACGTCGAGATCGGCTCGAACACCACGGTCGATCGTGGCGCCATGTCCGACACGATCATCGGTCAAGGCACCAAGATCGACAATCTGGTGCAGATCGCTCACAACGTCCGCATCGGCCGCAATTGCATAATCGCCGGCCTTTCGGGTATTTCCGGTTCCGTAACGGTGGGCGACAACGTCACCATGGGTGGCGGTGTCGGTCTTGCGGATCACCTGACCATTGGGACAGGGGCCAAGCTTGCTGCAAGAAGCGGGTTCATGAGCAACGTCCCCGCGGGCGAGATTTGGGGAGGGTATCCGGCGCAGCCGATGGCTGAAGCCATGCGGGAGATCGCGGCTCTGCGAAGACTGGCCAGGGCGCGCAAATCCGGCGACGGAGGGAAGAGCTGAGATGGTGGCGACGACGCTCGAGGCGGTCGACATATTGGGGCTAATGAAGCTCCTGCCGCATCGCTATCCGTTCCTGATGATCGACCGCATCATCGACATCGATGGCGACGAGTCCGCTATCGGCATCAAGAACGTGACCATAAACGAGCCGCATTTCCAGGGTCATTTCCCGGATCAGCCGGTCATGCCCGGCGTGCTGATCGTCGAGGCGATGGCGCAGACGGCCGGCGCCATCTGCATCCGCAGCCTTGGCACCGAAAAACCCTCGCTGGTCTATTTCCTGACCATCGACAACGCCAAATTCCGTAAACCGGTCGTTCCTGGCGACCAGTTGAAGATCCATGTGAAGAAAATCAAGAAACGCGGCAACCTTCTCAAATTCGCCTGCGAGGCTCTGGTCGACGGCGTCAAGGCCGCGGAAGCCGAGATCTCGGCGATGATGGTTACGAGCGACTGACGATCGAATGCTTATGAAAATCCAGACAGTCATCCATCCATCTTCGGTCATCGAGGCCGGTGCAAAAATCGGCGAAGGTGTCCGCATCGGGCCATTCTGCCACATCAGCGCCGACGCGGTGATCGGCGACCGCGTGGAGCTGGTCAGCCACGTCGCGGTGATGGGCGCGACCACCATCGGTGCGTCGACCAAAGTGTATCCGATGGCGACACTGGGCGCTCCGCCGCAGAACACCAAGCACAAGGGCGGCCGCACCACGCTGGTCATCGGCGAGAACTGCACGATCCGCGAAGGCGTGACCATGCACCTCGGCACCGATTCCAGCCGCGGCGAGACTGTTATCGGCGACAACGGCAATTTCCTTGCCTACGCCCACATCGCCCATGATTGCATCGTCGGCAAGAACGCCACCTTCGCCAATGGAGCGACGTTGGGGGGCCATTGCGAGATCGGCGACAACGTCTATATCGGTGGTCTCAGCGCCGTCCATCAGTTTGTCCGCGTCGGCGACAACGCCTTTCTCGGCGGTTGCTCGGCAATCGTCGGCGACGTCATTCCCTACGCCATCGCCGTCGGCAATCGCGCCAGCCTCCGCGGCCTCAACATCATCGGCCTGAAGCGCGCGGGCCTGCCGCGCTCCGAGATCCACACGCTGCGCAAGGCCTACAGGACGATCTTCGATCGCTCCCGAACCGTCGGCGAAAACGTCGAGTTCGCCAAGGCGGAATTCGCCTCCTCACCGACCGCCATGAAAATCATCGATTTCATCGTCAGTCGCGGCAAGCGGCACTATGCCGTCCCGTCGCTCAAGGCTGGCGACGGCGACGATGCAGATGACGAAGATTGAGGCCACCCGGACGGGCCTTGATCTCGCGCCAGACGCCAAGGTCGGCATCATTGCCGGCGGCGGCAGTTTGCCGGTCGAAGTCGCCAGGGCGCTTGCTGGGCAAGGCAAGTCTCCCTTCGTGGTAGTAGTGGCGGGCGAGGTCGATCGCATATCCGACTTCGACGCCTATGAGCAGACGACGTTGAGGCTGGAGGATGTCGGCTCTCTGCTGCCAACGCTCAAGCACCATCATGTTACCCATCTGGTGACCGCGGGCCATATCACACGCCGTCCCCGGCTGAGCGCCATGCGCCTCAATCTCGGCCTGCTCGCCTGGGTGCCCAGCCTTCTTGTCGGTGTAACCCAAGGCGACGACACCGTGCTGAAACTGTTCGTGCGAAGGATCGAGCGCAGCGGCATCAAGGTTGTCGGCGCCCATGAGATCGTGCCGGAACTGGTCGCGGCCGAAGGGACGCTGACCAAAGCTGCGCCGCGGAAATCCGACTGGCGCGACATCGAAGCGGCGCATACGGCGGCAAAGGCCATCGGCGCGCTGGATATCGGCCAGGCGGCTGTTGCGATCGGCGGCCGCGCCATCGCGCTGGAAGGCGTCGAGGGTACTGACGGATTGCTCGATCGAACAAGGCAGTTGCGCGGCCATGGCAGGCTGGCGGGCAGAACGCGCGGCGTCCTGGTCAAATGCGCCAAGCCCGGCCAGGAGTTGCGTGCCGACCTGCCCTCCATCGGCCCGCAGACGGTCGAGGCGGCGCATGCCGCCGGACTTGCCGGCATTGCGGTCGAAGCCGGCCGCTCGCTGGTTCTGGAAGCCCCCACCGTCGTCGCCCGTGCCAATGCGCTCGGCCTGTTCGTGATCGGCCTGCCTGCTGCGGAGCCGGCGCATGGCGACTGACAAACCGCTGAAGATCGCGATCGTCGCCGGCGAGGAATCCGGCGACCTGCTTGGCGCCGACATCGTAGCGGCGCTGAAGCGCACGACCGGCCGCGAGGTCCGGCTCGTCGGCATCGGCGGCCGGCATTTGCAGGCGCTCGGCCTCACGCCGCTCTTCGACGGCGGCGAGATCGCGCTGATGGGCCTGAGCGCCATCCTGCGCGACCTGCCGCGCCTGATGCGGCGGATCAGCCAGACGGCCAATGCGGTCGCCGGTGAAAAGCCCGACTGTCTCATCACCATCGACAGCCCGGATTTTTCGCTGCGTGTGGCGAAAAAGGTGCGTGCAGCCGATCCGGCAATCCCGATCGTCCACTATGTCTGCCCGAGCGTCTGGGCGTGGCGGCCGGGCAGGGCCGTGGCGATGAAACCGTATGTCGATCATATCCTCTGCATTCTGCCTTTCGAAGTGAAGGAGCTCGCCCGCCTCGGCGGTCCGCCCGGCACCTATGTCGGCCACCGCCTTACCCATGATCCGGGTGTGCTGGGCGCTGCCAAAGCGCAAAGCCTGCCGCGCGACCTGTCCGAAGATCGTGTGAAGACACTGCTTGTGCTGCCCGGCTCGCGTCGCGGCGAGGTACGACGGCTGGTCGGCCCGTTCGGCAAGACGATCTCGATCCTGCGCGCACGCGGACACCGCTTGCGCGTGCTGTTGCCGACGGTGCCGCACGTCGCCGACCTGGTCAGGGCTTCAGTGGCAAGCTGGGACGAGAAGCCGGAGATCATCCTTGATCCCGAACGCAAATGGCAGGCCTTCGGAAAGGCAGATGCAGCGCTGAGCGCATCGGGAACGGTGTCGCTGGAACTGGCGCTGTCGGGTGTGCCGATGATCTCCTGCTACCGGCTCGATCCGGTCATGCGGATGGCCCAGCGCCTGATCACCGTATGGAGCGCTGCCTTGCCCAATCTCATCGCCGATCGCCCGATCGTGCCGGAAAGCTACAACGAATATGTGCGGCCGCACTATCTGGCGCGGCAGTTGGAGGCGCTTCTTTCCGATACCCCCTATCGTGCATGGCAGAAGGACGGTTTTGCCGAGGTGGCCAGACGCATGGCCGTCGACAGACCATCCAGCGATATCGCTGCGGGGATCGTGATGAGGTACATCAAGAGAGTGAGTAGTGAGTAGGGAGTAGGGAGTAGGGAGTAGAAAGTAGAAAGCAGATGGAGCCAATCAGCGCTCCCTTACTACTCCCTACTCCCTCATCTCTTCGCAATCGGCACGTAGTCGCGTTCCGGCGCACCTGTATAAAGCTGGCGCGGGCGACCGATCTTCTGGTGCGGGTCCTCGATCATTTCTTTCCACTGCGCGATCCAGCCGACGGTGCGGGCGACCGCGAACAGCACCGTGAACATGGTGGTGGGGAAGCCCAGCGCCTTCAGCGTGATGCCGGAATAGAAATCGACGTTGGGATAAAGCTTCTTCTCGATGAAATAGGAGTCGGTCAGCGCGATCTTTTCCAGTTCCATGGCGATGTCGAGCAGCGGATCGTCCTTAATGCCGAGTTCGCCCAAAACCTCATGTGCGGTCTTCTGCATGATCTTGGCGCGCGGGTCGTAGTTCTTGTAGACGCGGTGGCCAAAGCCCATCAAACGGAACGGATCGTTCTTATCCTTGGCGCGGGCGATGAATTCCGGGATGTGGTCGACATGGCCGATCTCGCCCAGCATGTTCAAGGCCGCCTCGTTGGCGCCGCCATGGGCTGGTCCCCACAGGCAGGCGATGCCGGCGGCGATGCAGGCAAACGGGTTGGCGCCTGACGAGCCGGCGAGGCGGACGGTCGAGGTCGAGGCGTTCTGCTCGTGATCGGCGTGCAGGATGAAGATGCGCTCCATCGCACGCGCCAGCACCGGGTTGATCTTGTATTCCTCGCATGGCACGGCAAAGCACATATGCAGGAAATTGGCCGCGAAATTCAGCTCGTTCTTCGGATAAATGAAGGGCTGACCGATGTGGTATTTGTAGGCCATCGCCGCAATCGTCGGCATCTTGGCGATCAGCCGCATCGATGCGACCATGCGCTGATACGGGTCCGAGATGTCGGTGGAATCGTGATAGAAAGCTGACAGCGCGCCGACCACGCCGCACATCACCGCCATCGGGTGCGCGTCGCGGCGAAAGCCGGTGAAGAACCGCGACATCTGCTCATGCACCATGGTGTGGCGCGTCACCCGGTAGTCGAAATCGTCCTTCTGCGCCTTGGTCGGCAATTCGCCATAGAGCAAGAGATAGCAGACTTCGAGGAAGTCGCCGTGCTCGGCCAACTGGTCGATCGGATAACCGCGATGCAAAAGGATGCCGGCATCGCCATCGATAAAGGTGATTTCCGACTCGCAGCTCGCGGTCGACGTGAAGCCGGGGTCGTAGGTGAAGGCGCCGGTGGTGCTGTAAAGCGAGCCGATATCGATGACATCAGGTCCGACCGAGCCGCTTCGCACCTTGAGTTCGTGAGTTTTGCCGCCGAATTCAAGTTTTGCAGTGGACGCGTGGGTTTTGCCGCCAAATTCCATTTTTGTCGCAGCTTCGGACATTGCAAACTCCTTTTGGTTTTCTCATGCCGGCAAAGGCAAAATATCTGCAACGCAACACGTCGAAAGCACCGGAGTTCGCGCGTTTGCGCCCGTAATTGGATTTGCGTGCCAAATTGGGCCAGGACCTAATGTTGCACTGCGAAACCTACCTTTCAATGCCAATCTTCTTGGGCCAGTTTTGCTAATCGATTTGATCCGCTATGCGCGCCAGGCTTTCCTCGCGACCAAGCACGGCAAGCACATCGAACACGCCGGGCGAGGTGCTTTTTCCGGTGAGTGCGGCGCGCAAAGGTTGGGCCACAGCGCCGAGCTTATGGCCGCCGGCCAGTGCATATTCGCGGATCGCAGCCTCCGCCGCTTCGGCCGTCCAGTCGCCTGAAATCGCGTTCAGCGCCGCGTGCGCGCCCCGCAGGATCTCGCGCGCCTCACCGCCCAGCAATGCAGCCGCCTTCTCGTCGATCGGCAGCGGCCGCACGGCGAACAGGAAGGCGGCACCATCGGCCAGCTCGACCAGCGTCTTGGCGCGCTCCTTCAAGCCTGGCAGCGCAGCGAGCAACTGCTCCTTGCGTATCTCGTCGAGGCGCGCTGCGATCGCCGGGCCGCCTTCGAGATAGGGCAAGGTGTTGATGAAGATACCGAGCAATTCGTCGTCATTCATGCGGCGCATGTGCACGCCGTTCAGCGCCTCGAGCTTGGCGAAGTCGAAGCGGGCGGCTCCCTTGTTGACATCGCCGATGTCGAACCACGCAATCAGGTCGGCGATCGACATGACCTCGTCGTCGCCGTGGCTCCAGCCGAGCCGCGCCAGGTAGTTGAGCAGTGCCTCGGGCAGGTAGCCCATGGCACGATAGGCTTCGACGCCGAGCGCGCCGTGCCGCTTCGACAGCTTGGCGCCGTCGGCGCCATGGATCAGCGGGATATGCGACATCGACGGCACGTCCCAGCCCATGGCTCGATAGATCACCATCTGGCGGGCGGCATTGGTCAGATGATCGTCTCCGCGGATGATGTGGGTGATGCCCATGTCATGATCGTCGACGACGACCGCATGCATATAGGTCGGATTGCCGTCCGAGCGCAGGATGATGAAATCGTCAAGATCCTTGTTGGGGAAGCGGACTTCGCCCTGCACGAGGTCATGCACCACCGTCTCGCCGTCGGCCGGAGCCTTGATGCGGATCGCGCCCTTGGCGCCGGCCGGCGCCTCCGACGGGTCGCGGTCGCGCCAGCGGCCGTCATAGCGGGGAGGCAGCCCCTTGGCACGCGCGCTTTCGCGCATCGCCTCCAGCTCGGCCCGCGTCGCATAGCAGTGATACGCCTTGCCGAGCCGCACCAACTCCTCGGCGACGGCGCGGTGGCGCGGTGCGCGCTCGAACTGCGATACCGGGTCGCCGTCCCAGGTGAGGCCGAGCCAGGAGAGCCCGTCGCGGATGGCGGCGGTTGCCGCATCGGTCGAACGCTCACGATCGGTGTCCTCGATGCGCAGCAGCATCGTGCCGCCAGTGTGTTTCGCATACAGCCAGTTGAACAGCGCCGTGCGCGCTCCGCCAATATGCAGGAAGCCGGTGGGCGAGGGGGCAAAACGGGTGACGACCTTGTCGGACATGGAACTCTCAGGCAAGCGCAGGAAACGGATGTGATTGCGCGGACTTTCGCGCGTCGCGCGTTCATGTAGCATAGGAGGTCAAGGGCGCAAGGGGCAGACCCGATGGCTGGACCAGGCCGCGGCGTGGACGAGAGCGAGGGCGCGATCACAAGCGTCAGCGAACGATCGCTGTTTGCCGACGTTCCCCACGCCGAGCCGCTACCCGCTCCGCTGCCTGCGTCGCAGCCGGGCATTCAGCCTCCTTCGCCGGACCGCGCCGCGCCAACACCGGCTCCAACACCCGGGCCTGTCATTCGTTTCCGCCGGCAGCTCAGCCGTCTTTCACCATCCGGTATCCGCAACAGCGTGGCCTCGGCAGCCGGCTTGGAACTAGACCGCGGCGTCGCCTTCCTGCTGGTGCCGGTTTTTCTGGCATGCGGGGTGATCGTTTATTTTTCGCTTGCCGTCGAACCGGACTTTCCGCAGCCCATTGCCGTCGTGGTTCTCACGGCATTGTGTGCAGCGGTGACGCGCTCATGGCGCAAGACGCATTTGTGCTTCATGGCAGCGTTGCTGTGCGCGCTTGGTGTGCTCGCCGCCAAGGTTGAAACCTGGCGCGCGGGAACGCAGATGCTCGGTTCGGAAATCCAGACCCAGCTCACCGGCCGTGTCGTCAGGCTCGACCAGATGGCGAACGGCCGGATCAGGCTGACCATCGACGTGATGTCGACGGCCCGGCCGACACTGCGTTATGCGCCGGAACGTGTCAGGGTTTCGGCACGCAAAATTCCCGCTGAGATGACCGCAGGCTCGGTGGCAACCGGCTATGTGAGGCTTCTGCCTCCGACTGGCCCGGTTAGGCCGGACAGTTATGACTTCTCCTTCGACAGCTATTTCGCCGGTATCGGTGCCAGTGGCTTTTTCCTCGGCAATCCGAAGATCGTCGTTTCCGAGGATGCGCCGTTCGCCGCGCGCCTTTCTTCCTCGATCGAAAAGGCGCGCGAAACCATTGCCGACCATATCAGGGACAGCATTGGTGGCGCCGAGGGGGAGATTGCCGCCGCGCTGATCGTCGGCGTGCGTGCCGGCATTCCCGAAGAGATAAACGAATCGATGCGGCGCACCGGCATCTACCACATCATCTCGATTTCCGGCTTGCACATGGCGCTTGTCGCCGGCACCATCATGGGATTGCTGCGCGGCGCCTTTGCGCTGTTTCCCGATTTTTCGTCACGCCGGCCGGTCAAAAAATATGCGGCTGCTGCCGCACTCCTTTCCATCGCGGCCTATCTCATTTTTTCCGGTATCGTGGTCGCGGCTGAGCGCAGCTTCATCATGCTGGCGGTAATGCTTGTTGCCGTGCTGTTCGACCGGGCGGCACTCACCATGCGCAATCTGGCGATTTCTGCCATCGCCGTCATCGTCGTGTCGCCGCACGAGGTGGTCGGCCCAAGCTTCCAGATGTCCTTCGCCGCGACTGCTGCTCTCGTGGGTGCCTATGCCGGCTGGTCCGACTATCGTGCCGACAAGGCCACGGCGCCGCCACAGCGACGGTCACCGGTCGTTTTCGTCACGCGGAAACTCGCCGCTGGGACAGGCACCATCGCAATGACCTCCATCATTGCCGGCACCGCCACCGCGCTCTTCGCCATTTGGCACTTCCAGCGCGTCTCGCCGCTTAGCCTGTTCGCCAATCTGGCGGTCATGCCGATCGTAACGGTCGTCATGTTCCTGGCCGTCCTCAGCGCCTTGGCAATGCCTTTCGGCTTCGACGGACCTTTCCTCTACATGATGGGCAAGGGGCTGACGGCCATGATCGCAATATCGGGATGGATTTCCGAGCGTTCGCCGGTCGATGCAGTCGGACTTATTTCGTTGCAATCGGTGCTGCTGGTGACGGTCGCCCTGGTCATCGCCACGATGGCGACGACATGGTTGCGGCTTGCGGCACTTCCCTTTGCGCTTGCCGGCCTGCTGACGATTTCCGAGACGCGCACGCCCGACGTGCTGATCTCGGAGGATGCGCATCTGGTGGCGTTGCCGATCGGCGGCGGCGAATTGGCCGTCAACCGGGTGCGCTCGAACGAATTCACCACCGACAACTGGAAACATGCGCTGGTTTCAGCGACCATTGTCGAGCCCGAGACATTCGAAAAAGGAGACGTGCGGTTCGACATCGCCGACCCGGCCGACCTGCCGCCGGGAGCGCCCTTCTACTGCACTGCCGGCCTGTGCCTCGCCCGGCATCCGTCCGGCGCGATCATCGCGCTCGCCGACAACCGCAAAACCGCGCGGTCAGCCTGTGCCTTTGCGGATCTGATCGTCATCGACGACGCCACAGCCTATTACAATCCCTGCCGCAATCCGCTGGTCCTCGTCGTCACCAAACGGCAGCTCGCTCGCATGGGCAGTGCCGCCGTCTTCTTCGATCCGCTATCGGCGACGACGCGCGCAGAAATCCGTTTTGCCGTCAGACAGCCCTATAGACCCTGGCATGAGCAGCGGAGATTTTCGCGCGAGGCGAAGGGCCTGCCGCCATACCGCAGGGCCGAGAAACCCAAAAAGCCTGCCGCTCAGTAACGCCGGATTAGTCCGACGAGCTTGCCTTGCACCTTGACCCGGTCCGGCCCGAAGATACGCGTTTCATAGGCCGGATTGGCGGCTTCAAGTGCGATCGAGGCGCCCTTACGGCGGAACCGCTTCAGCGTCGCTTCCTCCTCGTCGACCAAGGCGACGATGATCTCGCCAGGCTGGGCGGTGTCGGCGTTGCGGATGATGACCGTGTCGCCGTCGAAAATGCCGGCCTCGATCATCGAATCACCCTTGACCTCCAGCGCGTAGTGCGTGCCGCCGGTGATCATGTCCGGCGGCACCGAGATCGAATGCGTCTGGTGCTGGATCGCATCGATCGGTACACCGGCAGCGATGCGGCCCATCACCGGGATGGAGACGGTGGCAACGACGTCGTCATCATTGCCGGCCGCAGGCATGCGTGAAGGCGCCGGCTTGATCTGTCGCCCGAGGCTGCCCTGCCCAAGGCTGCCCTGAATGACGCTCGGCGAGAATTTGCGCGCCGCATTGAGGCCGGGCGCGATCGAATCGGGCAGGCGCAGCACCTCCAGCGCGCGGGCGCGGTTGGGCAGGCGGCGAATGAAGCCGCGCTCCTCCAGCGCCGTGATCAGCCGATGGATTCCCGACTTGGAGGCGAGGTCGAGCGCTTCCTTCATCTCGTCGAACGAGGGCGGAATGCCGCTTTCCTTCAGCCGCTCGTGGATGAACATCAGCAGTTCGTGTTGTTTGCGTGTCAGCATCGCGACCCCCAACAGAATCAGAAAAACAAACCCAGAACAAACACTATCTGTTCCAGTTGTGTTCCGCAACCGTTTAAAGTTTAATGAATGTGTTGACGTTTTGTTCAGCGTAGCATCAGCACGCTGCAGGCGGCGCCCGTCGCGGCTGGGGGAGCGAATGGCTCGCGCACGATCAGCCCGTTGGCGTCGGCCAGCATTTTGAGCATCGAGGAATCCTGGATGCCGAACGGGGTCGCCAGCAGCGTGCCGGCTTCTTCACTCACCACGGCGCGTACATAGTCCTGCCTGAGATCGTTGGCCGGCATGGCAGCGCCGAGCCGCGCCTGACGCATGTCCTGCCGGAAGGCGCGGCCGCCGAGGCGCGCAAGCAGCGGCTTCAGAAAGAGCTGCGTGCAGACCAGGCTCGCCACCGGATTGCCAGGCAGGCCGATGCAGCGGATGTCACCCAGCCGCCCGAACATCAGCGGCTTGCCGGGCCGCATGGCGATTTTCCAGAAATCGAGCGTCATGCCTTCGCCGGTCAGCACGTCATGGACTAGGTCATGGTCGCCGACCGAGGCGCCGCCCAGCGTGACGATGACGTCGGCGCCTGCATCGACCGCTTGTTTCACCAGCGTGGCGATCGCCTCCTTGCGGTCGGGGGCGATGCCGAGATCGAGCGCGCTGGCGCCGACTGAGCGGGCAGCGGCGGCGACGCCATAAGCATTGGACGAGATGATCTGGTCGGGGCCAAGGTCGCTGCCTGGCGGCAGCAATTCGTCGCCGGTGGCGATGATAGCGACCAGCGGCCGTTTCACCACGCTGACCTGCGGATGGTTGGCCGACGCCGCCAGCGACAATGCCGCCGGATCAAGCAGGCGGCCTTTCTCCAGCAGCACGTCGCCCTTCGAGAAATCGAGCCCGAGGCGGCGGATGTTGCGGCCTTCAACCGTCGACGCGGTCACTTCGATGCTGCCGCCGCCGAGATCGCGGACATTCTCCTGGATAACGATGGTGTCGGCGCCTGCAGGAAGCGGGGCGCCGGTGAAGATGCGCACGGCCTGCGCCGGGCCGACTGTTCCGGCAAAGCCGCGTCCGGCCGGAGCCATGCCGATCACCGAAAGTTTCGCGGACACGGACGCGACATCCTCGGCCCGCACGGCATAGCCGTCCATGGCGGACGCGTTGAACGGCGGCTGGGTGCGGAGCGCCACGAGCGGCTCCGCCAGCACGCGGTTGGCGGCGTCCATCAGGGCGACGCTTTCAGCTTGCGAGGGCGCAGCATCTTCAAGCAGGCGCTCGAGCGCCTCGGCGACCGGAAGCAGCGCCATTATCGGCCTGCCTGTTGGGCGCCTACCTTGTAGTCGCCGGATTTGCCGCCGGTCTTTTCCACCAGCCTGATGCTGGAGATCACCATGGCGCGATCGACTGCCTTGGCCATATCGTAGATGGTGAGGCAAGCGACCGAGACGGCGGTCAGCGCTTCGATCTCGACGCCGGTCTTGCCGGTGACGCGGGCCAGCGCCGTGACCTTCAGGCCGGGCAGCGCCGCGTCCGGTTCGATGTCAACGGATACCTTGGTCAACAGCAGCGAATGGCAAAGCGGGATCAGTTCATGCGTCCTCTTGGCCGCCATGATGCCGGCGATGCGCGCCGTGCCCAACACGTCGCCCTTTTTGGCGTCGCCGTCGAGGATCATCTTCAGCGTTTCGGGTCTCATCGAGACAAGACCCTCGGCAATCGCCGTGCGGGTCGTCTCCGCCTTGTCGCCGACATCGACCATGTTGGCTTCGCCTTTCGCACCAAGATGGGTGAGGGCGGCCGTCATCGTCAGGTCACCTTCGAGCGACGTGCGTCCGTTTGGACGCACCAAGTACGCTCCAATACTTTGAATCTATGCATCGTGCTCTCCGAAAATCGATTCCGATTTTCGGGCCGATGCATCGGCGGGCGCCTTGCCCGTCAAAAGCAGGCGCGTCGCAGTGGCCACGTCCTGTTGCCGCATCAGGCTCTCGCCGACGAGGAACGTACCGATGTCGCTCCGTTCCAGTCTGCGGCAGTCTTCGTGCGAGAAAATACCGCTCTCGCTGACCAGCAGGCGGTCGGCCGGCACCATCGTCGCCAGCCGCTCCGAGGTCTCGATGCTGGTTTCGAACGTCCGGAGATTGCGGTTGTTGATGCCGATCAGCCGTGATGACAGTTTCAGCGCGCGTTCCGTCTCGGCCTCGTCATGCACCTCGACCAGTGCGTCCATGCCGAGCTCGAAAGCCGTCGTTTCGAGTTCTCTGGCCACGGCGTCATCGACGCTCGCCATGATGATCAGGATGGCGTCCGCGCCCCACGCGCGGGCTTCGAACACCTGATAGGGATCGAACAAAAAATCTTTGCGCAACGCGGGCAATGTCACGGCGTTGCGCGCATCGGTGAGGAATTCAGGCGCACCCTGGAAGGACGGTGCGTCGGTCAGCACCGAAAGGCAGGCGGCGCCACCTTTAGCATAGGCCCTGGCCAGTGCCGGCGGATCGAAATCGGCGCGGATCAGGCCCTTGGACGGGCTCGCCTTCTTGACCTCGGCGATCAGCGCGAAACTCCCGGATTTGCGCTTGGCTTCAAGGGCCGAGAGAAAGCCGCGCGGCGCATCGGTGTCCTTCGCCCGCGCCTTGATCTCGGCAAGCGGCACGCGCGCCTTCGCCGCGGCGATCTCGTCGCGCTTGTAAGCTTCGATCTTGCGCAGGATATCAGACACGGCTCTATCCGTTCGAAATCTCGACCAGCTGGTCAAGCACTTTCAGCGCCCGGCCGCTGTCGATGGCTTGCGCCGCCGTCGCCATGCCATCGGCAAGCGTCGTTGCCTCGCCCGCCACCACCAGTCCGGCGCCGGCGTTCATCAGCACCGTATCACGAAAGGCGCCGGCAGCGCCGCCCAGCATGTCGCGCAGCGCTTGGGCGTTGTAGGCGGCATCGCCGCCGCGCAACTCGTCCTTGGTATGCCGCTTCAGCCCGACCGCTTCCGGCGTCAGTGTAAAGGTGCGGATCTCGCCGCCGACCAGTTCGGCCACTTGGGTCTCACCGGTGGTGGTGATCTCGTCGTAGCCGTCGCCATGGGCGACCCAGGCGTGGTCGGCGCCCAGTGCCTTCAGCGTTTCGGCCACCGGCATGATCCATTCCGGCAAGAAGACGCCGACCATTTGCCGGCTCACACTGGCCGGATTAGAGAGCGGGCCAAGCAGGTTGAAGATGGTGCGGGTGCCGAGCTCGACGCGGATCGGGCCGACATGCTTCATCGCCGGGTGATGCGCCGGCGCGAACATGAAGCCGACGCATGTGTCGTGGATGCAGCGGCCGATCGTTTCGGGGGGGATATCGATCTTGACGCCGAGCGCGGCCAGCACGTCGGCGGCGCCCGTCTGCGAGGACAGTCCGCGATTGCCGTGCTTGGCCACCGGCACGCCGCAGGCGGCGATGACGAAGGCGGATGCAGTCGAGATGTTGACGCTGTGCGAATTGTCGCCGCCGGTGCCGACGATGTCGATCGCGCCAGCGGGCGCGTCGACGCGCAGCATCTTGGCGCGCATGGTGGCGACGGCGCCGGAAATCTCGCTTACCGTCTCGCCGCGCACGCGCAGCGCCATCAGGAAGCCGCCGATCTGGCCGGGCGTAGCGTCGCCCGACATGATGATGTCGAAGGCCTCGCGCGCCTCCTCGAAGGAAAGGGAGTTGCCGGCGGCGACCTTGGCGATATGGGTCTTGAGCGCGCTCATCTGGTCAGGGCTTGGGCAACGGCGGTCTGGTCGATGCGAACGTCGTATTGCGTCTGCAGCTGCGCCACGAGCTGGTCGAGCAGGTCGTCGGACATGCCGGAGGTGAAGGATTTCTGCGCGTCGTCCGGCACCGAGCTGGCGTCGGCTCCGGCAGGCTCGAAGACTTCGGCGATCTTGAACAGGATCTGTCCGTCGCCAGTGGGCGAGGGGATCAACCCGGTCCCGCCTTCGCCTTCGCCGAACATCGCAGCCGCCCCTTCCTTGCCGAAATCGACGTCGTCCGCCCCGCGCTTGACGCCGCGCTTGGTCTGCTTCTCGAGCTTGAGCTCGCTCGCGATCACATCGAGCGTGGCGCCGGCAGCGAGACGCTTTTCGAGCTCGTCCGCTTTTGCGGTGAGCCGCTTGGTCGTTTCCGCCGCCGTCCAGTCGGCCACCACCTTCTGACGGACTTCATCCAACGTGCGGTCGCGGGCCGGCGTGATCGAATCCACCTCATAGAACACGAAGCCGTTGTCGGCAGTGGTGAGGTCGGGATTCTCGGTGCCGGGTTCGGCGTCGAACACCGCCTTGATGAGCTCCGGCGATTCCGGCAGGTCCTTGACGATGGTGCCGTCCGGCCTCAGGCCGGTGCGATCGATCGCGTCGATGGTGACGACCTTCAGCTTCAGCTTTTCGGCCGCTTGCTTGAGCGTGCTGCCCGAAGCGCGGATATCTTCGTAATTGTCATGCACGTCCAGCAAAATGCGGCTTGCCTCGCCCAGCGCCAGATCCCTGCGGATATCGGCGGACACTTCGGCCAGCGGCTTCACCACTTCGGGCTTGATGTCGGTGACGCGCAGCAGCACCGGACCGAAGGCGCCCTGAACGACCGGACTGACTTCGTTGACATTGAGCGCAAACGCCGCATCCGCCACCGCCTTGTCGGCGATCTTGTCCTTGGACAGCGTGCCGAGCAGCGTGTCGGCTTGCGTCTTGCCCTCGGCGGCGACGATCTTGTCGAAGGTCGCGCCGGTCTTGAGTGAATCGAGCGCGGCCTTCGCGGCATCAGGCGTTTTGAACACGAGCTGTTCGATGGTGCGCGTTTCCGGCGTGGTGTAGCGCCCTTTGTTCTTGTTGTAGTCGTCGCTGACCTGTTGGTCGGTCACGGCACTCAAATCCATGATGTCTTGCGGCTCGAGCCTGACATAGGAGAATTTGCGGTATTCGGGTGCCGCATAGGTCTTCTTGTTTTCCTCGAAATAGGCCGAAAGCGCGCTGTCGGATGGCGCTTCGATCGGCTCGACCAGCGATTTCGGCAAGGTCAGATAGTCAATAGTGCGGTCTTCGCCACGATAAAGCGCGACTGCCTTCAAGAAAGTATCCGGAGCCTTGAGGCCGTCCGAAACCGCCTCGACGATCTGCTGGCGCACAGCCACCTGGGCGCGATTCCTCAGATAGTCTTCCGGCCGCATGCCGACCTGTTGCAGTATGTATTCGAAGGTTCTCCTGTCGAAGGTGCCGCCGGGACCCTTGAAGGCCGGGTCTTCATGCGTGAGTTGGGCCAGCCGGTCCTTGGACAGCCCAAGCCCGAGCTTGCGGGCCTGCTCATCGAGGACTGCACCCGACACGAGTTGCGCCAGCACCTGGTTGTCGAGGCCGAGCGCCGTCGCCTGCTCGCGGCTGATGCGCTGGCCGAATTGCTGCGACATCACGCTGATCTGGCGATCATAGGCGAGGCGATACTCGTTGATCGATACTTTGGTGCCTCCGGCCGTGACAACGGCGTCATGGCCTGCAAAACCACCGACCATCTGCCCGGAAATGCCCCAGACGGCGAAGCTCAACACCAACAATATCAGCAGCGCCTTCGCGACCCAGGTTCCCGCCGCACTTCTCAAGATACTAAGCATGGTCACTTCCGATTTTTGCGCATTTTCGCATGCGCCGAGTCTGAAACAAGCGCAATAGCGTCCTTCCGGCCCACTGTCGATTGCTTTGTGGGCTGAGTTTGGTAGTGAGGACGCAGCCGAATATCGCCCGGAGAAACAAATCCCATGACGCCAGGAATCCGCCCGCTGGTCGCAGGTAACTGGAAAATGAACGGCACCAGCGCCTCGCTCAACGAACTTAGGATGATCGGCAACGGTTTCATGAGCGGGCTCGACGCGGAAACCGAAGCGCTGGTCTGCGTTCCGGCGACGCTGCTGGCGCATGCCGCAGAGATTTTGTCGCGCACGCCGGTCCGGGCCGGGGGCGAGGATTGCCACACCAAGGAGAGCGGCGCCCATACCGGCTGTATTTCGGCCGAGATGCTGAAAGATGCGGGCGCCAGCCACGTCATCGTCGGCCATTCGGAACGCCGCGCCGATCACAATGAGGACGACGCCATTGTACAGGCCAAGGCGTCCGCCGCGTGGCGCGCCGGACTGGTAGCCATCATCTGCATCGGTGAGACGAGAGCAGAACGCGAGGCAGGCGCGACGCTCGACGTACTGTCGCGGCAGGTCGCCGGCTCGGTGCCGCCCGACGCCACGGCGTCGAATACCGTCATCGCCTACGAGCCGGTATGGGCGATCGGCACGGGACTGACGCCGACCGCCGCCGACGTTGCTGAGGCGCATGCGCATATTCGCGAAAAGCTTGGCAGCGCGGCGGCGAAGATGCGCATCCTCTATGGCGGCTCGGTCAAGCCGTCGAACGCGGTCGAACTGCTCGGTGTGAAAAATGTCGACGGTGCGCTGGTCGGCGGCGCCAGTCTGAAGGCGGCGGACTTTCTCGGCATCGCCGAAGCCTATCGAAATATCTCCTAAAGCGCGTCGCGTTTGGCCGGCCTAATGCGACGCGCTTTAGGTTGTTGTTTTTACGCATGTCGTTATCGCAAAACCGCTGCACACTTTTGCGCGACATGCTTTAGCATCGAAAGGCTGTCGGGCACTTTGGATAGGCTGTGCCGTAGCGGAAATCATTGCAAAGGGCGCATTGCTTCCCATATTCCGGCCACGGGCTTGGAAATGCCGTCAAAGCATTGTATTGAGCCGCCTCCAAATCACCGGCCGTATCCGCGGCCGCGCAAGGCTTTGCCAGGGTAAACTATGGAAACCGTACTGATCGTCGTCCACCTCATGGTCGTGCTCGCTCTTGTCGGCGTGGTGCTGCTGCAGCGCTCCGAAGGCGGCGGCCTCGGCATCGGCGGGGGATCGGGCTTCATGACCGCGCGCGGTGCGGCAAACGCGCTGACGCGGGCGACGGCGATCCTGGCAGCGGCTTTCTTCGCCACCTCGCTGACGTTGTCGATCGTCGCCCGTTACGGCGAAAAGCCGATCGATATTCTCGATCGTGTGCCTGTGACCAACGGCGGGGGCGGCGTGCTCAACCAGTTGCCTGGCACCACGACGCCGCCTTCCGGCAGCACGGCGCCGACGCCGCCTACCGGCAATGATGCCGCAGCCCCGGCGCCCGCAGCGCCGCCCGCGGCGGATTCGACCACGCCGCCGGCCACAAACGGCGTCACCCTGCCAGTAACGCCGCAGGTTCCAAACCAGTAACCGGCAAACGTCCAGCGCCGCGATCTGTGGTTGTTTGAACACAGTCGCGGCAAATGCCGCACGATCACGAGGATTCGACCGTGCGCGGCACGACAGGGTGCTTGAGGCGTCTCCGATTATTCGATTATAGATTGCGCGCGGCACTTTCGGGGTCCTTGGGGGACGCCGGGCGACGCCGTGGGCAACAAGCATTGAACGATCGGATCTTCGCCATGCAGCTTCGCAGCTTCATTTTAGCCGGCCTTTGTGCCGTGCTCAGCCTTGGTGCGCCCGCTTACGCGGCCATGCCGGCGGGTAATTCGGCCTCTAAAACCGCAGTAACAACTGACGTCGTCAACGTCGCCGCCAAAAGCGATACGGCGCAGCTAAGGCTCCTCAAGAAGAAGAAAAACCCGACCGCGGACGATCTTGCCCAGATCAGCAAGATCGAGGCCAAGATCGCGGCCGGCAAGGAGGCCGCTCGAGCCAAGGCGCTCGAGGCCAGGAAGCTGGCGATGCGCGAGGCGGCCAAAGCCAAGGCCGACGCCGAACGGCAGGCGTTCCTTGCCAAGAAGGGCGTTGCCAAGAATGCCCAGCTGGCTGATGCCAAGCCGGCTAAGAATAAGACCGTCAAGATCATCGAGTCGGTTCAACCCGTCGTACCGATCCAGTCGGCCGAGTCAATTCCCGCCGAAGCCATGAACGTCGCGCTGACCGGCAACAACGGGGAATTGCGCAGCGAGCCGATTGGACAGAAGCCGCAGAGCGTCGGTCTCTTCGCCGGCCTGTTCGGCGGCACGTCCTCGTCGATGTCGCTGCTCCCCGAGACCCGCGCCCTCGACGCCGCACTCGCCAGGAAGGAAAGCAAGAAGCAGTTCAAGGTGAAGCCGGAGTTCGTGCCGCAAGAGGTCGAATTCACCGGCTATAGTCCCGGCACCATCGTCATCGATACGAGTGCTCGCCGCCTCTATCTCGTCGAATCCTCATGGACCGCCCGCCGTTACGCGATTGCCGTCGGTCGTGACGGCCTGCAGTTCAAGGGCACGGTCGCCGTCGGCGACAAGCAGGAGTGGCCGCGTTGGATCCCGACGCTCGAGATGCAGAAGCGCGAGCCTAAGAATTACGGGCGGTACAAGGACGGCATGCCCGGCGGCGGCGAAAATCCGCTCGGCGCGCGCGCCATCTATCTTTACGACGGCAAGAAGGACACGCATCTGCGCATTCACGGCACCATCGCGCCGCAGTCGATCGGAACGAGCGCCTCCAACGGCTGCTTCCGCATGATCAACGAGCACGTTATGGACCTTTACCGCCGGGTGAAAGTAGGCACCAAGGTCGTCATCATCTGACGACTTAACGGACTATTCCAAAGGGCCGATCTCGCCGGCCCTTTTGTTTTGGTTCGAGCATCACCAGGGCGCCTTCTTGGGAAAAAGCCTTCGCGGCGGTTTTTTTCTCTGGCGGAATCAATTCGGCCGCGTTAAGCGATGACTCCCATGGCGCGATATGTATTCATCACAGGCGGCGTGGTTTCCTCACTCGGAAAAGGCATCGCTGCAGCGGCCCTTGGGGCTCTCTTGCAGGCGCGAGGCTATCGCGCACGCATCAAAAAGCTCGATCCCTATCTCAACGTCGATCCCGGCACGATGTCGCCATACCAGCATGGCGAGGTCTTCGTGACCGACGACGGCGCCGAGACCGATCTCGATCTTGGCCACTATGAGCGCTTCACCGGCCGCTCTGCCAACCAGCAGGACAACATCACCACGGGCCGCATCTACAAGAACATCATCGAGCGGGAGCGGCGCGGCGACTATCTTGGCGCCACCGTGCAAGTGATTCCGCACGTCACCGACGAGATCAAGAATTTCATTCTCAACGGCAACGACGACTACGACTTCGTCCTGTGCGAGATCGGCGGCACCGTCGGCGACATCGAGGCGATGCCGTTCCTGGAGGCGATTCGCCAGCTCGGCAACGACCTGCCGCGCAACAACGCCGTCTACGTGCACCTGACGCTTATGCCCTACATTCCAACGGCGGGCGAATTGAAGACCAAGCCGACCCAGCATTCGGTCAAGGAATTGCGCGGCATCGGCATCGCACCCGACATCCTGCTGGTCCGCGCCGACCGCCCCATCCCCAGGGAAGAGCGCCGCAAACTGTCGCTGTTCTGCAATGTCCGCGAGAGCGCGGTCATTCAGGCGCTCGACGTGCCGCACATCTACGACGTACCGATGGCCTATCACAATGAAGGGCTGGATTCGGAAGTGCTGGCCGCCTTCGGCATCGATCCGGCGCCGAAGCCGCGCATGGAACCCTGGCAAGCGGTGTCCAACCGCATTCACAATCCGGAAGGCGAGGTGACAATAGCCGTCGTCGGCAAGTATACCGGCCTCAAAGACGCGTACAAATCGCTGATCGAGGCGCTGTCGCATGGCGGCCTCGCCAACCACGTCAAGGTCAAGCTCGACTGGATCGAGAGCGAGATATTCGAGAAGGAAGATCCGGCGCCGTGGCTGGAAAAGGTCCACGGCATTCTGGTCCCCGGCGGTTTTGGCGAGCGCGGCGCGGAAGGCAAGATCCTGGCAGCAAAGTTCGCCCGCGAGCGAAAAGTGCCGTATTTCGGCATCTGCTTCGGCATGCAGATGGCCTGCATCGAGGCAGCGCGTTCGCTGGCCGGCGTCGAGCATGCCTCGTCGACCGAGTTCGGCCCGACCGAGGAACCGGTCGTCGGCCTGATGACCGAATGGCTGAAGGGCAACATGCTGGAGAAGCGCAGGGAAACCGGCGACCTCGGCGGTACCATGCGGCTCGGTGCCTATCAGGCGGATCTCGCCAAGGGCTCGAAAATCGCCGACATCTACGGTGACACGCAGATTTCCGAGCGCCACCGCCACCGCTATGAGGTCAATGTCGACTACAAGGAACGGCTCGAGGATTGCGGCCTGGTCTTTGCCGGCATGTCGCCGGACGGCGTGCTGCCCGAAACGGTCGAATACCCCGACCATCCCTGGTTCATCGGCGTGCAGTATCATCCCGAGCTGAAAAGCCGGCCGCTCGACCCGCACCCGCTGTTTGCCAGCTTCATCGAGGCGGCGGTGGAGCAGAGCCGCTTGGTCTGAACCGACAGGCTACCATGCAAACCTACGTCGCCCTGCTTTACAGCATCGTTCTGGGCGAGGGGCGGCGTCTCGTCATGTCCGATCTCAGGGCCATGACAGAAGACCTGGGGCTGTACAACCCGCGCACGCTGGTGGCGACCGGCAATCTGGTCTTCGAGACGAAAGAGACAGAAATTGCCGTGCTGGAGCGCCGGTTGGAGACGGCGTTCGAAAAGACCTTCGGCCGCCATGTCGACATCATCGTGCGCCGCGCGGATGACTGGTTGAAGCTTGCGGCAGGCAATCCGTTTCCCGCCGAATCGGCTGCCGCGGCGGATCAGGTAGCGGTGCGCGTGATGCGCCGGCCCGTTCCCGCTGAGGCGGTTACGCCACTGGAGACCTATGTCGGCAAGGATGAAAGGATGCAGGTGGTCGGCGGCGACATCTGGATCGTATTTTCGCGCGAGACGCCAAGTTCGCGGTTGCTTGCGGCGGGAAGCCATAAACGGCTCGGCGTCGGCACCTCGCGCAACTGGAACACGGTGCGCAGGCTGGCCGAGATGGTCGGTGAATAGGACTTCACCTTCTCTCATAAGCAAGGGGAGAACGGGGAAATTATCTCATGCCTTCGCCGCCCCGCTTCGGCGGAACTCGCCGTTTTCCTGTAGAGAGCCTCGACGCGAGGGAACCGGCAACCGATTGATTTGTCGGCTTTGGCCTTGCAGGCATTCGACGAAACTCGCGCTTATCGGAGCACAACGGTTCGTCGCACGTTTGTCACGTTTGGTGATTCGATTTCGGTCGAACGATGTGAGAGACTTCGTCTTGGCCCGGCCTCTTTTTTAGCGTCGGGCCCTGTTTGCCGAACCACGTGGTCAGCCGTAAGTTTAACAAGGTTCGATCAGGCACGTAGCGATCGACCGGGAGGAAACGATGGATCGCCTGCAATTCTTTACGCCTGTGCGGATTTCGAGCGGGCAGGAAAGCCCTGCCGAAGAAATTTATAACGTAGCCGAAGCGATGGGGTTCTTGCGCAAATGGCCAACAGGCCGGCGTGGGCCAGTCTACCAGTGCGCGGTGAATTGCTGCTCTGCGGCTCTGGTGGGCCGGATGTCAGCAGAGGAAGCAAGGAAGGCTTTTGCCGGCTTCGCCCGCATCACACGCTTGCTCGAAGACGACATGGCACTGCCGATGGCCGGCGAAAATATTGATAGCGTGCATGCGCTGAGACGATGAACGTTCATATTTGGCAAAGTCACAGCACCTCGACTGAGGCAGCCAACACGTAGCCGGCGCCCCTCTCGGTGACAACGAGCTTCGGCTCGCTCGGGTTAACCTCGAGCTTGCTCGCGGCTCAGGATCTGCTGCGGCGATTGCAGGAACGCTGCCAGCATGTCAAGGATCATCAGGTCCACCGGTCTTTCGTTGAGGACGCGCGACAAGGGCCGAATGCTCGTCACGACACTGCCTTTCTTGCCCGCTCGAACATGGGAATGACATTGTTGTTCGATGGCCGCTCGCCGTTGCCCGTCACCCGGTCGAGGTCGCCGCGCTTGCGAAGGCGGGCCGCATCCAGAAGCATGCTGCCGGCCCAGCGATAGACGTTATTGTCGCGGACCATCTCGCGCATGGGCCGCATACGCTCGCGCTGTTCCTCCGGCGTCATGATCAGCGCCTGCAGCAGCGCTTCGCTCGTCATCGCCGTATCGTAGGGATTGACGATCAATGCCTCCAAAAGTTCGCGCGAGGCGCCGGCAAAGGTGCTGAGCAACAGCACGCCCTGTTCGTCGTCGCGCGCCGCGACGAATTCCTTGGCCACCAAGTTCATGCCGTCATGCAGGCTGGTGACCATGCATATGTCGGCGGCGCGATAGATCTCGTAGACCTGTTCCTGGGTATGATGCTTGTCCACCATCAGCACAGGACTGTAGTCCTCGCTGCCGTAGCGCTGGTTGAGCTCTTCGACATAGCGGCGGCATTCATCGTGGAGTTGCTTGTAAGCCGGGAGCGTGCCCCGGCTGGGCGCCGCGATCTGCAGGAGAACCAGTTTTCCGATCCATTCGGGATGTCTCGTGAACAATTCTTCCAGCACCTGGAAACGGTCGAGAATGCCCTTCGTGTAGTCGAGACGCTCGACGCCGACGCACAGTTTGACATCCGCTTTCAGTCCGAACCTCTCGCGCAGGCGGGCGCGGCATTCGCCGACATCAGGCAGTTTAGCCAAAAGTTCGGCCGGCCATTCTATCGAGATCGGATAGGCGTGCACCAGCGTCGTCCGTCCACCGTAGGAAATCGCTGCATCGGCACGCTCTATACGGCTTTCCAGGAAGCGATCGACGCTTTCGGCGAAATTGTTGGCATGGAACTGGGTATGAAAGCCGATGATGGAGCTGCCGAGCAAGCCTTCCAGGATCCGTTCACGCCATGGACAGATGCTGTACACTTCCGAGTTGGGCCACGGGATATGCCAGAAAGTGATGACGATCGCCTCGGGCAGGCGCTCGCGGATCATGCGCGGCAAGAGCGCGAAATGGTAGTCCTGGACCAGCACAATCGGCCGCTCGTTGCGCGCCTCGGCAACTACCGTATCGGCGAACTTCCGGTTGACGGCCTCATAGGCCTCCCAATCCGACGCGCGAAACATCGGGCGGGTGAAGGCGATATGGCAAAGCGGCCACAGACCTTCATTGGCGAAGCCCAGATAATAGGCCTGGTACTCTTCCTCCGTCAGCCAGACCCTGCGCAGTGTGTAGGACGGATTGCCAGGCGGCACCTCAACCCGGTCGCTCTTGTCGACGGTGAGACGGTCCGCTGTTCCGCCGCCATAGGCGATCCAGGTGCCGGCACAGGCTCGGGTGATCGGCTCAAGCGCCGAAACCAGCCCGCTGGCCGGTACCAAGAGCTCGACGCCATCGTCCTTGATGTTGTGGATGTAGGGTTCGCGGTTTGACACCACGATCACCTGCGTCTCCGGCAGATCGTCGGCCAGGATCTTGCGCAAGGTGTCGGGCGACCATGTGATCAGCGCTGCATCGGCCGAGTGGCCGTTCTTTTCAAACTCCCGCAGCACTTTGCGAGCCGCTTCCGAAGCCACGTCCTCGCCGGCGGTGTATGCGACCGCTGGTGTGTGTTTGTGGCGCCGATGGAATATCGAGAACACCACGGCAACAACGGAAAGGCCCAGGCTCGCAAGGATCAGAAGCCAGAGTATCTCTAAGCCATAGTCCGACATCAGAAAACGGTTTTCCTCCGGCCGGTCGGCGGCCATTCTGTTTTTCGAATTCGCAGCCGGCCAATCGTGACAAGCTGCCGTGCGTCGGAACGCTCAGACGGGCCATCGGTTCCGCTAATTGCAACGCCGCGGTCAGTCCATGCGAAAAGCCAAACTAGGTCAGCACGATGAGCGGCACTAAGCTCTCATGCCGGTCGGCGAGAAAGGCGACGACCCTATCGCCGGCACGCTGGAAGGTGAGATCCACCTTCCTGATGCCAACGCCCAGATGCCTCAGCGTGAGCGTGTCGATACCAATCGGCAGCCTGGGACGGGTGACGTGGATTTCGCCGTTCCAGCCGTCGATCTCCAGGCCGAGGCAGGCCTGCATCAGTCGCTCACGAGGCTCTTGCTTCGGCCGAGGGACCGAGCAGGCGCGCGTAGGCGGAAACGTAGTCGCGGGTCATTCTTTTGGCGGAAAACCGCCTTTCGAAGACGGCTCGCACCTTCCGCCTGTCGAGCCGCAGCATACCGGGCACCGACGCGACCGCGCCCTCCATGGAATCCACGATAAAACCGGTCACGCCTTGATCGACGATTTCCGGCATGGCGCCGGAGTTCCAGGCGATCACCGGCGTGCCGCAGGCCATCGCTTCTATGACGGCAAGACCGAACGGCTCGGGCCAGTCGATCGGGAATACCAGGCCGGCCGCTTTGCCGAGGAATTCCGCCTTCTCGTCCTCTTCGATCTCGCCGACATAGTCGACACGATCACCGTCGACCAGCGGCTCGACCATCTTGTGGAAATAGGCGCGGTCGTCGTCGCCGATCTTTGCCGCAAGCTTCAGTTTCAGCCCCGAGCGCAGCGCGATCTCGATGGCCCGATCCGGACGCTTATCGCGCGACATCCGGCCAAGGAAGGCGAGGTAGGGTTCCCCTGGGCTCGTCTCGAAAACCGGCTTGTAGAGTTCGGTCGGCAGCCCATGGTGGATCGTCGTCAGCCAGTTGGCATTGGTGAGCCCCGTGCTTTGGCTACGGGAAACGGAGATCATCGGAAAGCGCGGAAAACGCTCATAGGCCGGCGCCAGATCGACATAGTCGAGCCTGCCATGCGGCGTCGTCACCGTCCGCTCGGGCATGTGCTCGAAGAAAGAAAAATGCAGGAAATGGCTGAGGTGAAAATGGATGATATCAAATTCTTGAGATCGTTTCCTCACCTCGGAAAGCATCAAAAGGTGCGCGGCTGTCTCGGATTTCAGCGGGCGTGGGTCAAGACGCAGCGCACGCTCGCGACACGGCACCAATTTTGCCGACGTTTTTGTATCGCCACTGGCGAACAAGGTTATGTCATGGCCAAGCTCGACCAATCCTTCGGTCAGATAGGAGACAATGCGCTCCGTACCTCCATAGAGCCGAGGTGGTACGGATTCATGGAGCGGCGCCACATGGGCTATTCTCATAGTCTGGCATTTCCCTCAAACATCCATCGCTGAGGTCGAAATGCATCACACCCCCGAACGTTCCCGCGACTGCAAGAAGTCGGCCGATGACTGGCGCTTCACTCAGCCGACACGTTGCAATTTTATCGAGGCCGTGGGCGTTTTTGCCGGGAACCAATTGGCTGACCGTGAATTTAGTAAGGTTCGATCGAACGCATCGCGATCGACCGGGAGGAAACAATGAATCGCCTGCAGTTCTTTACGCCGGTGCGCATTTCGCGCGGGGAGGGAAAACCTGTCGAAGAAATCGACAGTGTCAGCGAAGCGATGACGTTTTTGCGCCATTGGCCGAAAGGCCGGCGCGGCCCGGTGTATCAATGCGCGCTAAACTGCTGCGCTGCGGCTCTGGCGGGCCAGATGTCTGCCGAGGAAGCAAGAAAGGCTTTTACGGGCTTTGCCCGGATCACCCGCCTGCTAGATGACGACATGGCGCTGCCGATAGGCAGCGAAAAGATGGACAGCGTATACACACCGAGGCGATAGATGCCGCCATTTCTCTTCAACTTGCGCTGTGTCGGAGCCGGACGCGAGCGGTCACCTGGCTATGAGGCTCGTCTCAAGGGCCGAAAAATTGCTAAATTAGAATGGTTATGGGAACGGCCAGCACGGTCCGCGCCAGACCATCCACGCCGCCAAAAGAGACAGGCTTCAAGGTGCTGTTTGTGCACCTGTCTCTGTTGGCAAGCGCGGGTCCTCGCGTGATGTCGTTGCCCACTAGCTCCTTCAGGTCACAAAGAATGCAGCTGCTGTAAGCGAGAGACCTGGAGCAAGAGTGGCGAACTGTTTTTGAGCGGCGCCGCCGATCCCGTCGCTGTCGAAAGAGAGCGCTCCAGTTGAATTGTTATAGATGATGTGGTCCGAACTGTCGTGCGCGGCGGCACCAGCAAAGAAAGCGGCGGATGTGAGGGCGCCCGAGCTCAGCCCGGCAAAAATGGCGTTGTCGATGTGAATCTTGTCCTGGAGCTTGTTGAAGTCGGCAATCCTGTCGATATTGCCGGCTCCAAGAGCGGAGTTGAAAACGAAGGTGTCGTTGCCACCGTTGCCGGTCAAGATGTCGGCGCCACGGCCGCCATTGATGACATTGGCGCCGGCGTTGCCCTGGATAGTCTGGGCGAACTCATTGCCGGTGAGGTTGATTGCCGTGGTGACGGACGGATACCTGGTGGCCAGAAGCTCGACCTGCGAGCCGGCCGCAAGCGCATAGCTCACCATAGTGGCCACGCTGTCGCGACCGCCGCCTATCGCCTCAATCACCTTGTCGCCGGCATTGTCGATATAGTAGCCGTCGTTGCCCTCATAGCCGATCATCGTGTCGGCGCCGCCGAGACCATTGATGGCATTGGCGCCGGCGTTGCCCTGGATTGTCTGGGCGAACTCGTTGCCGTTGAGGTTCATAGCCGCCGTGCCGGACGGGTTGTTGATGGCGAGAACCTCGATCTGCGAGCCAGCCGAGAGCGCATAGCTCACCGAGGTGAGCACCTTGTCGGTGCCGCCGCCCGCCGCCTCAATCACCTTATCTTTGGCATTGTCGACATAATACGTGTCGTTCCCGCCGTAGCCGGTCATCGTGTGGGCGCCGATTGACTGAAGTACATCGGCGCCGCTGGTGCCGTAGACGTTATCGTCGGTTGGCGGTGGTGGGGTGGTAGTGCTGGTGTTGTGTCGCAGGAAAAAGTCTTGCATCGCCGGAGTGTTGCCAAGCGAGGTTTCGCCGTTCTGCGAGGCCCATTTATAAGCCATGTCAAAGGCCGGATTGGGAACCAGCCTGTCCCAGTGGTCCATCATGGTCTGCATCTG
>NZ_JAMYLP010000026.1:0-63158 GCF_040318085.1 Mesorhizobium sp. M1322 | reverse complement strand
GCTATCTGATGCGTCGCGGTTCGATCCTGCTCGATCGCGCGCCGAAGAGCCTGTCGCCGAGTTTCGTCGAATGCGGCGCGCCAGAGAGCGTTTTCGCCGCCGTCATCGATCGCCATCTGATCGCCGAGGGTATTTTGAAACGGCCGCTGCTGGGCAATGCGCCGCAAAAATATGGCGGTGACAACGCGGTGCTCGGAATGGGTGAGGTTCTTTTCCGTCGCTGAGGCGTGCTGCTGATGGCATCGCGGTCAAGCCGCCACGGGTGATGGCCGGCATGTCTGCAGGGGGTTAGCGGCGGTCGTTTGCAATCAGTTTCGTCAGACAATCACCCGCCTGGCTCTCAGGCACGCCGAGATCTCTGACACTGTCCATGTGGTTGCGGTTCGCGAGAACAAGCGACGTTACCGGCGAGCCCTGCTGCAGCAGGTTCTCTTTGAATCGATCTGCTTGCTGATGGAAAGGCGGCGTCTCATTAGCTCCGACCAGAACCGTCGCCTTGGTTTGAGGATCATGCCGATAGGCAAGAGGTGTAAACATGGCGACTTCCTCATCGGTGATTCCAATCTCGTTGGCGAGAAAGGAGTTCTGGAGCGGTTTCAAATCGTAGAGCCCGCCGAGCAGAAGAGCTGCCCGGACATTCGAGGGGGTATTCTCGCTGTTGAACAGAAACGTTGAAAGATGTGCTCCGGCCGAATGACCGCTGACAGTCAGTCCTGCAGGGTTTCCGCCATGGTCGGCGATATGGGCCAGAACCCACTGCTTGGCGCGGCGCACCTGGTCGACGATCGTAGCCATTCTGACCTTGGGCATCAGAGCATAGTCGACGATGACGGCAATCGCACCCGCCTGGGTAATCGTCGTCGCGACGTATGAGTAGTCGCGCTTGGAGAACATTCTCCAGTAGCCGCCATGGATAAACATATGCACCGGCAGGCCGCTTCTTTTGCCCGAGGGAAAGAACAGGTCGATCGTTTCGGTCTGATCCGGCCCATAGGCAACGTCCGCAGTCATTGGAATGGTTGCGCGGACGGCCTCGCTGCGGTGAACGATGTCCTGCACGATTTTGTCAAAATCCGCGACGTGGTCGCGGATGCGGAACGGATCGCTTTGCACTCTTCCTCCACTCAGATGCTGATGGCGAGGTATTTCGCCTCCATGAACTCGGCAATGCCGTGATGCTGGCCGCCCTCGCGGCCGAGGCCGCTCTGCTTGACCCCACCGAAGGGTGCTGCCGGATCGGACATCAAGCCGCGGTTGAGAGCGATCATCCCGGCTTCGATCTTGGACGCCACCCGCATTCCACGCGCAAGATCGCGCGTGTAGATGTAGGCGGCAAGACCGTATTCGGTGTCGTTGGCGCGCGTGATGACGTCGG
Source organism: Mesorhizobium sp. M1322 (assembly GCF_040318085.1). NCBI lineage: Bacteria > Pseudomonadati > Pseudomonadota > Alphaproteobacteria > Hyphomicrobiales > Phyllobacteriaceae > Mesorhizobium > Mesorhizobium sp. M1322. The sequence continues at coordinate 61,783 of NZ_JAMYLP010000026.1, read as the reverse complement.
CTTCCGTTTCGAATTTCGAGATCGGCGCCACCGGCCCAAAAATTTCCTCGTGCGCCATCTCCGCCTCGGCCGGGACGTCGCAGAGCACGGTCGGTGGATAGTAGTATCCCGTTCCCGAGCCTGCCTTGCCCCCGCACAGCACCCGTGCGCCACGGGCGACAGCATCGTTGACCAGACGGTCGATCTTGTCGACCGCCTTCCTGGTGATCATCGGCCCGCACTCCGTGGCCGCGTCCGTACCAGCGCCGATCTTGAGTGCCGACATCCGCCTGGCCAGGCTTTCGCCAAAGGCATCGTAAACGCCAGACTGGACATAGATGCGGTTTGCAGCCGTGCAGGCCTCGCCGGCGTTGCGCATCTTCGCCACCATCGCCCCATCGATCGCCGCGTCGAGGTCCGCGTCATCGAACACAAGAAATGGCGCGTTGCCGCCGAGTTCCATCGAACACGAAACCACATGCTTTGCAGCCTCGGCCAGCAGAACGCGCCCGACACCGGTCGAACCGGTAAAGGAGAGTTTCCGCACCCGCGGATCGGCCAGCATCGCGGCCGTCACAGGGCCGGGATTGGAGGTTGTCAGAACGTTGACAACCCCCGGTGGGACACCCGCTTCCTCATAGAGTGCGGCAAGCGCGTAAGCGGTAAGCGGGGTTTCACTGGCCGGCTTGAGGATGACCGTGCATCCTGCGGCGAGTGCTGGCGCGATCTTGCGCGTTGCCATGGCTGCAGGAAAATTCCAGGGTGTGAGAAGGATACAGATGCCGATCGGTTCGTAATCAACCACGATGCGGTTGGTGCCGGAAGGCGCAATTCCGAACTCACCGGTGATGCGAACGGCTTCCTCGGCATTCCAGCGAAAGAATTCCGCAGCATAGGCGATCTCGCCTCGCGCGTCCCGGAGTGCCTTGCCGTTTTCCAGCGAGATCAGCGTTGCCAGCGTCTCGGAACGTTGCGTCATCAGCTCGAAGCAACGTCTGAGGATTTCGGAACGCTTGCGGGGTGCCGTTGTGCGCCAGCTATCGGCGGCCTTGGCCGCAGCCTCCACGGCGGCCGCGGCATCTTCGATCGTCGCATCGGGAACCGCGGCGATCACCGCTTCCGTGGAAGGGTCCACGACCTGGATTTCCCTGCCGTCGGCGGATTGCCTCCATTGGCCGCCGATATACAAGCCGTGGGAGAATCTATGGAAGTCGGCAATGTCCTGATCGTCCTCCAGCACCTGATGAGATATGTTCATGGCCTGCTCCTCGATTGCTCACATGACACAGGCGGCGAGGTCGCCATCATAGGCGGCCTGGATCAGGCCCCGCATGGCTGCCAGATCGAATGGACGCGGATTGTTCTTGATGAGTCGGTCAATGCCGAGCGCCTGTTCGGCCGTCCAATCCAGCTTGTCGGCGGGAAGCCCGAGCTTGGCCAGCGTAGGCGTGATCCCGATCGATCCAAACAGCCGGCCGATCTCGTCGATCGTCGCGTCGGCCATCTCACCGGTACTCCGGTCCCTCCCGTCGAGACCGAGGGCAAGGCCGATCTCGGTCATCTCGGCGGCCGCGGCGGCCCGGTTGTACTTCATGACATACGGCAGCATGGTGGCGACACCCAGCCCATGAGCGGTGTGGGTAAGGGCGCCGACCGGATATTGCACCGCGTGCGCCGCCGCCGTTCCGGCCGTACCGAACGCGCAGCCGGCTGCGAGCGCGCCCATCATCACATCGGCCCGAGCGTCCTCGTCGTCGGGGTCGCGGTATGCCTTATCGAGACTGCGGCCAAGCAGCTTGATCGCGAGCAGCGCAAAATGATCGGTCAGCGCGCTCTTGCCGATGAAGACATCTGTTGCGGCAGGCTGGGGTCAGTGCCGCGCCTGACGGCGGTAAAAGCCTCGATCGCATGTGTCAGCGCGTCTGCGCCCGCGATCGCCGTCAGTCCCGGGGGACATGTCATCGTCAGTTCCGGGTCGCAGATGGCGGCTGCCGCGATCAGATGCGGGCTGGAGATGCCTACCTTCATGGTGCGATCCGGATCGGAAATCACCGCGACAGGGGTCACTTCCGAGCCGGTGCCGGCTGTCGTTGGCACCGCGATCACCGGCAGAGTCGGACCAGGCACCTTGAACTCGCCGTAGTAATCCTGGAGCAGGCCGCCGTGGCTGATGAGCAACGCGGCGCATTTGGCCATGTCGAGACAACTGCCGCCTCCGATGCCGATCACCATGTCCGGCGCAAACTCTCGCGCCTCCTCGACGCAGACGACAACCGTGTCTCGTGGCACATCGGGCAGCACACGGTCGTGCACCAGCACATCGATCGATGCGCCCTCGAGCGCCGCCATGATCTCTGCGAAGGCGACAGTTGCGGCAAAGCGCTCGTCCGTACAGACAAGAGCGCGACGGCCCAGCCTGGCCGCAACGGTTGGAATGGCATGGCGCTGGCCCTTCCCGAAGAGGATTTCACGCGGCAGCCTTATGGCAGCGAAAAGGCTCATGTTCAGCGTCTCTCGATGAGGTTGGGAGTGGAAAGCGAAAGCTCGTTGAGGCTTTAGAAAAATATCCTCTATTAAATCGTATAGGATATAGGATTGTATTGAGCGAAGCATCGTGTTAGCCAGTGATCCTGTCAAGAGGCAAAGATGCAGGTCACGAACTTAAGCAATGGCCGAGAAGTCGACCCCGCCAGCGGACGCATCCAGCGATCCAACAGCCTGGTGGAGGACGTGTATGAAGCGATCTTCGCGCAACTCATGTCGCTGAAGATCGCGCCTGGCTCACGAATCACCGTCGACAGTCTGGTCAAGGAGCTCGATGTATCCCACACGCCGATCCGTGAAGCGCTTGGCCGCCTTGAAGGCGAAGGCCTTGTGCTGAAGACACATTTGATCGGCTACCGCGCCGCACCGCAGATAACCAAGCGCCGATTTGACGAACTCTATGAGCTTCGCCTGCTGCTCGAGCCGCATGGGGCAGCCAAAGCAGCCGCATTGATGGATGAGACGAAACTTGCGGTGCTTCGGGAGTCCGCAGGGGGCATGGCGCGCCGCGAAGGCAAGGATGAACGCCTGCGTTACTCAAACTTCGCCCGGCAGGACGCCATTTTCCACGACAGGATCATGGAATTCGCAAACAATGAACTCGTGCGCGAGACTCTCGCGTTCCAGCATACGCACTTCCACATCTTTCGCCTGATGTTCCATTCGCGCGTTACCGAAGAAGCGCTCGACGAGCATGAGGCCATCCTGGCCGCCTTCGCCGCCTCCGACCCCGCTGCGGCGGAACAGGCGATGCGCCGTCATATCGAGCATTCTCGTGATCGTTTGTTGCTGGCGTTCGATTGAGACTGTCACGATGTCAGTCACCGTCCACATCGGGAGCGGCGCCGTCAATCTGGATGCACCGTTGATCTCGCAAGCAAACGCCCGGGACATCCCGGATCCTCTTTTCTGAGACCCGCGCCGCCGGGCGAGTGCAATGCCCGCCTGACTTCCATTCACAAAACCCTTCCATCCACAAAACGAGGAGCCGACCATGCCAGGCAAGAAAATACTGATGTTGACCGGTGAGTTTACCGAAGAATATGAGATCTTCGTCTATCAGCAGGCGATGGAGGCCGTCGGCCACATCGTCCACGTTGTCTGCCCTGACAAGAACGCTGGAGACCTGATCAAGACGTCACTGCACGATTTCGAAGGTGACCAAACCTACACCGAAAAGGCCGGCCACTATGCTTTGATGAACAAGACCTTTTCGGAGGCGGAGAAACAGCTCGACCAGTATCACGCCGTCTATTGCGCGGGCGGTCGTGGCCCCGAGTACATCCGCACGGATAAACGCGTGCAGGCAATCGTCCGCCATTTCCACGAAAACAAGAAGCCGATCTTTACGATCTGCCATGGCGTCCAGATCCTGATCGCGGTCGACGGCGTCGTGCGTGGCAAGAAAGTAGGTGCGCTGGCTGCCTGCGAGCCGGAAGTGACCCTCGCCGGTGGAACCTATATCGACCTGTCCCCGACTGAGGCCTATGTCGACGGAACGATGGTCTCGGCAAAGGGCTGGACCGCACTTGCCGCGTTCATCCGCGAGTGCCTGAAGGTGCTGGGAACGGAAATCCGCCACAACTGAGACAATCGTCCGATGCACTCCAGACGGGATGCGTCGTGATTGCCAAGTCTGTCGCTGCAGGCACGGCTCCACAGGCCTGAGATGCGTCACGGCTGCGTCGGCTGCGTGGCGGCCGCCAGTGCGTCGAGGTCGTCGTAGAGCGCCTGGCTGTGAAGGTAGAGCCGGTCGAAAACGGGTTGGGTGCGCCTGTAGGTCTCGGCCCATCTGGGGTCCGGCAGGATTTCGGCGCCGTAGCTCACAAAGCGCTCGGCCGCCTGTTCGACGCGCGAGAAGCGGCCGGTCGCCGTCGCGGCCATCGCGGCACAGCCGACAATGCCGCATTCAGGCTCCCGCGGAACCAGGATCGGAATGTTGAAGGCACTCGCCTTGATCTTCAGCCAGAGTTCGGCGCGCGCCCCGCCACCCGCGGCGACAACGCGCTCCAGCGGCTTGTTTGACGCGTGTTCCATGATGCGGATGTGGCGCGTCATGGCAAAGGCGATGCCTTCCAGGATCGAGCGGTGCAGATGCTCCATGCCATGGGCGGCGCCCAATCCGAAGAGCTGTGCGCGGGCGTTGCGATGGCGCCCGAGACGCTCGCCGGTGAGAAAGGGCATGAAGAGCAACGCGTCGCAACCGGCAGGCGCCTCGGCGGCGCGGGCGACGATCTCGTCATAGGACAGCGCGTTGTCGTGAAAGGCGCGGCGTGCCCAGCGCATGCCGTCGCCGCCAGTCTCCAGCAGCACGAACTGCGCCCAGTTGCCTTCGATCGTCGCAACGTTCGAGATTTCCGGATCAAGCAGCGGCTTCTCCGCGATCGCCGTAATGATGGCGCCAGTGCCGGTGCTGTCGGAACCCATTCCCGGCCGACAAGCGCCTGAGCCGAGCAGTGCCACCGGATAGTCGGCGCCGCCGACCAGCACGGGGGTTTTAGACCGCAGGCCGGTGTCGCGCGCCGCCTGTTCGGTGACGTGGCCGAGGATATCCAGCGGGTTGCGGATCGGCGGCAGCTTGGCGGCGTCCAGACCCATGCGCTCGATCATCGCCGGCGACCAGTCGAGCCGCTCTGGGTTCATCAGGAAACTGCAGGACGCGTCGCCTGTATCCATGGCAATCTCGCCGGTCAGCCGGTAGTTGATGTAATCCTTCGGCATGATGGCGACTGCGCTGCGGGCGTATGCGGCGGGATCGTTGTCTCGGACCCATTGCAGTTTGAAGCCCGGCCATGCAGGGGTCGGCGTGTTGCCGCTTTCAGGCAGGTAGCTGTCCGGCTCGTTTGCTTCCTCGAAGCGACGTACGAGATCAACGGTGCGCTTGTCGTTCCAGAGCGGCGCCGTGTCGCGGGTCAGCGCTCCGTGCGCGTCGAGCAGGACCAGCCCGTGCATCTGCCCGCAGACACAGATGGCGGAGATGTTTTCGCGGGTGCCATCGAGGCGGTCCAGCACCGTCTTGACGCTCGCTCGCGCACCCTCCCACCAGTCGGCCGGCCGCTGTTCGGCCCAGCCGAACTCCGGCACGATCTGGTCGTGCTCTCGCGACGCAAGTTCGAGGATCTTGCCGGTGACATCGATCAGTGCGGCGCGGACGCTGCCGGTGCCGATATCGATGGCGAGGAAGAGCTCGCCGCTCATTTCGTCACAGTCCTGAGTTGGGAAAACATGTGATCCTCTGTCTATCGATCAGAGCGAGCGGGCGTGACGAGAATGCGTTCCACGGCATTAGCTCTTCGCCGCTTCGATGGCGATACGCGAAATTTTGTCGAAGTCCGGGCCCGACACCGGGATCGCGATGTCGAAGACCTCTGCGATCACTTGCGTCCAGCCATGCAGGAAATATGTCCAACCGTCCTCGATCTGCAACTGCCGTCGGGCCTGCTGCCGTCTTGCCTGGTCGAGGAAGATCAGGTCGCCGCGATAATTGAGATCCCAGGCAATGGCGCGCTTGGGGAACACGCCGCCATCGGTGATCGGCGAGCCTGGGGCGTCCTTGCCAAGTCCCGTCGCGTTGATCACCAGCGAGCCGGGTTTCAGCGCCGCCAACGTCTCATCGTTGAGCTCGGGTCGGTCTGCCAGGACATACTCGAACTTGACCGTCGACATCATGTCTTTGTGGATGCGCTCGATTTCGTCGAGACGCGGCTGCGAGCGGTCGGTGACAACGATGCGCGAAGGTACGTCGGCGCCACGTTCCTTGCGCATCAGGTGCCAGGTGATCGCAATCGTCGATCCGCCGCCGCCCATCGACAGGATTTCGGCGCCCGTGTCCGCAAAATATCCCGCCGGGATGAAACCATCTATCGCGAGGCCCGAAGAGATCGGATCCTTGGCATGGCAGATCAGTTTGCTGCCCCGCTTCGACAGGCAGCTGGTCTCGTGCATCAGGCGAGCGAGCGGATCGATCACATCGAACAGGTCGCGCGTTGCGTTGAAGAGATCGATCTTGTGGGTGGTGACGAGCGCGCCAAGCGACAGCGGATCGGATTTTATGAAGGAGACGCACTCCCGGTACGCCTCCGGATCGGCATGGAGCGGAAAGTCGATGCCCCTAAGAACCGCATCCTTCAGACCGAGGTGGCGCGCCCAGTCTGGGAAAACCCGCATGATCGAACTGCTCGTTGTTGTGACGCCGATAAAATAGAATGTCGGCTGGGCAGCCGGCCGATAGCGGCTCATTTGCCGGTCTCCCGGATTTCCCTCGCGTGCAGCACAGCCGCAGCGGTGCCGAGTGAAGCAGCGATCTCGAAGGGAGCCTTCATGCCGGCACCGTGCGGGATTGTTGCCCATAGATGGCGGAGATCAGCTTCGCGTCACGCGGTCGCCAATCCGGGTTGTCGACCTCCCTCCAGCCTCCATCGCCGGCGACGACGCGCGAGCGCATGCCTCCCGATTTTGCGATGATCTCGTAGTCCTGCCCTGAATCGGCGGGGTAGCAGAACAGCATCACCAGATCGTCTTCCCCGACATTGATCGAGCGGTGGATCCAGAACGGGGGGACGTAACAGACGGTCTGCGCATCAACCGGCACGATCCGGACCTCGCCCTCCGGCGATTCCATCAGCATGAGGCCGCGGCCTTTCTGTCCGTAATAAATTTCGGGCCGGTCAGCCTGGTTGTGGATATGACCGCGCGTCATGAAATACTCGTTGCCGACCCTGCCGGGCGCCATGCGCGTGACGCCGAAAATCAGATCGCCCGATTGGTCGGTCGGTCGGAACTCGGAGACCTCGTAGACGATGCGCTCGCCCCATGTCGCGCACATGGCTTCGAAGGCCGCGGCGTCAGCATAGAGTCCGTCCAGATCGCGGAAGCGCTTCTGGTAGCTGCCGGTTGCATTTGCCATCGCACCGGTCGACAGATCGACCTTGCATCCCATGGGCTCAAACAATCTCGTCAAAGGACTACCTCATTGCATTCTGTTGGCGTCGGCGCTGATCTGACCCGTACCTCCTGCTTTCGATAAGAACTACACTTGCTTTACAGGGTACGATTTGCTCTCCCTATGCAGACCCAGTTGGAGGTTGCTGGATTATGGCAGATTTCGACTACGAAGCACACGACAGCAGGTTGGCCGTTGTCGTCATGCCGCATCCGCTGTCTTAAGCAATCGAGAGAACCGCCTTGCTCCTCCAAGTCGCCTTCGACAAGCCTGAACACCTGGCTCTGCTCCCGCAGATGAAGGAATTTGCCGACATTATCGAGATCGGCACGCCGTTGCTGAAACGCCTCGGCCTCTCTGCCATCACCACGGCGCGCGAACTCTGCCCTGAAGTCATGGTGTTGGCAGATACCAAAACCGTCGACGGCGGCCAGCTCGAGGCGGATATGGTATTCGGCGCCGGTGCCGCGTTCATGACGGTCCTGTCCTGTGCTTCGTCCGCCACGCATGAGGCGGTCGGAAAACGTGCCTCCGCCTTCGGCGCGACGGTTGTCGTCGACACCATCACCGAGGCGGGCAAGGCAGAATTGCTTCCCTTGAATGCTGTCTTCCCCGAAAGCTTCCGTTACGTCGCGGTCCACTCGCCAACTGATGCGCGGCTGGCGGGCAACACCTCCACGTCACATATCGAAGCCGTGAGGAAGATGCACGATCGCGGCTTTCTGGTTTCGCTCGCCGGCGGGATCGGCCCCGACACGCTGGAAGCGGTGATCGCAGTCGAGCCCGAAATCCTAGTGGTTGGCAGCGCCATCACAGAATCCGCAAGTCCGAAAGAGGTAGCCCGATGGATTCGCGACAGATTGCCCAATCCAGGCCGTGGCTGGCCGTGGGACAGGAGATAGCCGATGTTCTTGGCCGGATCGACGCCGACGCCTTTGCAGGGCTGGTGCAGGCGTTCGATGATCCCCACCAGCGATGGTTCTTTTCCGGTCAGGGACGCTCCGGCCTTGTCGCGCAGATGGGCGCGATGCGCTTCATGCATCTTGGCCGAGCGGTGCATTTCGTCGGTGAGGTATCGGCGCCGTCGATCCGCAAGGGCGATGCGCTGCTGATCATCTCCGGCTCTGGAGAGACACCGGTCAGTACAGGCTTTGCCCACATCGCCAAGGCGGAAGGCGCCAAGATCGTTACGCTGACGCATAAGCCGGCGGGGACCCTGGCCGGCATTGCCGATGTCACGCTGCATATCCCTGTCGAGAAATCGAAACAGTTTGGCGGCAGCCTGTTCGAGCAATCCTGCCTGATCCTGCTCGACAGCGTTGTGCTCTTCATGGCGCAACAGATACCCGACGCGCACAGACTGATGTTGTTCCGCCACACCAACTTGCAGTGACGCCCATGCCGACGGTGGTGAGCACCGGTGACGGGATTGTCGACGCGGTGGGATTTTCTCAGAAGATCGAGCGGTCTCCTAGCGGCGCCGCGCTCAAACCGCTGCGCGCTTAGGGCGATATGCCTCAGCCGGGAAGCCCCGAGGTACCTCATCTTCCGTAGTGGCATGGCACTGGACTCGCTGTGTGATGCCGATATTGTGTATTTGAGGAGCGTTGGTGCCGTGCTCTGGCGACGGCAACCGACGGAGATACCGGCAGCTGGTTCGCACGAACAAGTCCCGGTCAATATGGGAGGAAGTCTGATGAGAATTGGGGCCTTTCTGGCCGGCTTTTCGGCCTTTTCTGCGCTTGTTGGCGCACCTGCCTTCGCGCAGGACAAGCCGTTTGCGGGAGTTACCGTGAACGTTATTACGCAGACCGGTGCGATTCAGGAGCCTCTACAGAGGCGCGCGCCCGAGTTCGAAGCGCTCACCGGCGCCAAGATCAATGTCATCGCGGTGCCCTTCTCGGATCTCTATCAAAAGATCCTCACCGACTGGGCGAGCGGCACCAACTCGGTGGACGCCGGCGTGTTCGCCCCGCAATGGATGGTCGACTACATCGCCGGCGGCTACCTCGAGGACCTGACGCCGCGGGTCGAGGCCGACAAGGACATCCAGCAGGAGGATGTGGGCGCGTTCTTCCGGGACTTCTCCGAGAAGTACAGCGGCAAGACCTACATGATCACGCTCGATGGCGACTTCCATATGATGTACTACCGCAAGGACGTGCTGGAAGCGGCCGGCCTGGCGGTGCCGAAAACCTGGGACGAGTATCTCGAAGTCGCCAAGGCCACGCATGGCAAGGACATGAGCGGCGATGGCACGCCGGATTTCGGCTCGTGCATCGCCAAGAAGCGCAACGCGCAGAGCTATTGGTTCGTCACCGATGTGGTCGGCTCGATGACCCAGTCCAAGGGAACCAGCCAGGGCACTTTCTTCAACACCAAGGACATGACGCCGCTCGTCAACAACGACGCCTTCCGCAAGGCGCTCGACTTCCTGTCTGAATCGACCAAATACGGCCCGCCGGACGAGCTGAACCTCGATGTCAGCGACACAAGGCCGCTCTTCGCTTCCGGCCGCTGTGCGCTGAACCTCGACTGGGGTGATGTCGGCACGATCTCGATCGATCCGGCGCAGTCCAAGGTGATGGGCAAATGGGGCGCGGCGATCATGCCCGGATCCAAGGAGGTCCTGAACTGGGACACCGGCAAGCTCGAGGCCTGCACGGCAGAAAACTGCCCGCACGCGATCGACGGCGTGAACCACGCACCATTCGCCGCCTTTGGCGGCTGGGGCGGCGGCATCAACGCGGCGGCCGATCCGAAGGTGAAGGACGCCGCCTACGCGTACTTCTCGTTCATGACGCAGCCGGCGCAGTCGAATGCCGACGTGACCGTCGGCGGCACCGGCTTCAACCCGTACCGCACCTCGCAGCTCAGCTACAGCGACCTTTGGAAGAAGGCCGGCATGAGCGAGGAGGAGGCCAAAGTCTACCTGGGCGCGATCAACGACAGCATGAGCAGCCCGAACATGATCCTCGACCTGCGTATCCCACAAAATCAGAAGTATCAGCAGGTGGTGCTGGACGAGGCGGTGTCGCGCTTCCTCGCCGGCGAAATCGACAAGGAAGCGACCGTCGCGGCGGTCGAGGAAGGCTGGAATGAGCTGAACGAAGAGATTGGCAAAGACGAGCAGCTCAAACTTTACAAGGCGACCATCGGCGCCAAATAGGCAGCCAAGCAATCGACCCGGCGTGGCATCGGTCCGCGCCGGGTCTCATACCTGCCCCACTTTCCCGGGTTATGATGACCGCAACCGACACTATGCCAGAAGCTGCCGACCGTCGTAGCTGGGCCGAATGGCTGGACGGTCACTCCGGCCGGATCATGGTGCTTCCAGCCGTCGTCGTGCTTCTCTGCTTCGCAATTTTTCCGCTCATCATCTCGGCCTATCTCGCGCTTTCGCGCTTTGCGCTCGCGTCGGGCGGATTCACGCTGAAATTCATCGGACTTTTGAACTTCCGCAAGCTGCTGGTCGGCTCGCAGCAGTATCACCTGCTCGGCAAGTTGGGCACGTTCGGCTTTGTCCAATGGGCTTTGCTGGCGTTGATCGCGGCAGGGCTGCTTTTTCTTCTCGCCCGCTATCTCTGGCGTGGCAGGCCGACGATCGCCGGCATGGTTGGTCGCCTTCTCGCGACGGCAATGGCAATGAGCCTGGCGATCCTTGCGCTGGCCACCATGGCGCCGGGCGGCGTGCCGGGGACTGTCGTCAACACGCTTCTCTACGTGTTCGTCGGCGTGTCCGTGCAGTTCGCACTGGGGCTCGGCCTCGCGCTCCTCTGCGGCCAGCCTATCCGCGGCAGGAATTTCTTTCGCGTGCTTTTCTTCATCCCGCTGATGGTAACCCCGGTCGGCATCGCCTACACGTTTCGCATGCTCGCCGACATGCAGAAGGGGCCTTTCGCCCCGCTCGTGCGCGCTTTCGGCATCAGCGAGTGGTCGTGGGCAACAGAGGCCTGGTCGGCGCGGCTGATGGTGTTGGTCGGCGACACCTGGCAGTGGACGCCGTTCATGTTCATCGTGCTGCTGGCGGCCATTGAGAATCAGCCTCGCGATCAGGTCGAGGCGGCGCGGCTCGACGGAGCCAACGGGTTCCAGATTTTTCGCGACATTACCTGGCCAGCGATCGCGCCGATTGCCGCTACCGTCGTGCTGATCCGCCTCATCGAGGCTTTCAAGATCATCGACCTGCCGAACGTGCTCACCGGCGGCGGCCCTGGCCTGGCGACGGAATCGATGACGCTCCATTCCTTCATTTCCTGGCGCACCCAGGATCTTGGCGGCTCGGCCGCTATCGGCTACATGCTGCTCTTCATCTCGACCATCGTATGCGTCTCGTTCTTCAATTTCGTGGTCCGGCCGGCGCGCCGGTTCGAAGCATGAGCGCCGAGCCGCGCTCCCTGGCGCGCCGGCTGTTCGAGCCGGCCTCGATCGACAGCCAGGCGCCGGTCGCCAGGATCGTGACCTATGCGCTGCTGTTCCTGTGGACGCTGGTTGTGGTGGTTCCTCTCTACTGGGTGTTCATCACGTCTTTCAAGGGGCCTGGGGAGGTCGACAACGGGCCGTTCTATCTCCCGTTCGTCGACTTTGCCCCTTCGCTGCAGGCATGGGACTTCATGCTCGTGCAGAATTACACGCTGCGCCCATATATGAATTCCGTCGTTGTCGCGGTGGCCAGCACGTTGCTCGCAGTCCTGATCGGTTCGCTGGCGGCCTACGCGCTCGTGCGTATCCGCTTCCAGGTGAAGTTCGCCGCCGTTGCGATCTTCTTGATCCTGCTCACCGCAATCATCGTGGCGGTGGCCACTTTCGGCGTGCGGTGGGAGATCGCCATTGTCGTGGCGGCGGCTCTCTTCATCATTGCGCTGTTCACGCTCGTTGGGCGCACGGAGCTTGCGGTCGGCAACAACGACATTGAGTTCTGGATCATCTCGAACCGTATCATGCCGCCGATCGTCGCCGTGTTGCCGATCTATGTGATGTTCCAGCAGATGCGCCTGCTTGACACGCAGGTGGCGTTGATCGCCACCTACACCGCCATCAACCTGCCGATCGTCGTGTGGCTGACGCGCGATTTCTTCGCCGGCATCCCGCTCGACCTTGAGGAGAGCGCACAGATAGACGGAGCCTCCAAGTTTCGCGTTTTCTTCACCATCGCGCTGCCGCTGGTGCGTTCCGGCTTGGTCGCGACCTTCCTGCTGGTGCTGATCCTTGCCTGGAACGAGTATCTGCTGGCCCTCTTCCTTTCCAATGCCGATGCGCAGACCATGCCGGTGCTGGTATCGGCCCAGAACACGACCCGCGGGCCGCAATGGTGGAACATGTCAGTGTTGATCACCGTGATGATCGCCCCGGTGATCGTCATCTCCACCGTCCTGCAGAAGCACATCGCGCGCGGGCTGCTGGTCGGCGCAGTGAAGGGCTAGTCGATATGCGGGTCACCCTGTCCGATATCTATAAATCCTTCGGCGCGGTCGAGGTGGTCAAAGGGCTCAACCTGGAGATAGCGGACGGCGAGTTCCTGGTGCTGCTCGGCCCTTCGGGCTGCGGCAAGACGACGGCACTGCGCATGGTCGCCGGGCTTGAATCGGTGAGTTCCGGCCGCGTCCTCATCGGCGACCGCGACGTCACCCACGTGCTGCCCAAATATCGCGACGTGGCGATGGTGTTCCAGTCCTACGCGCTCTATCCGCACATGACGGTCGCCGAGAACATCGCATATCCGCTGAAGCTGCGGGGCGTGCCGCGCACTGAGCGCGACGCCTCCGTCCGCAGCGCTGCCGTCAAAGTTCATCTCGAAGAGTTCCTCGATCGCTATCCACGGCAGCTTTCCGGCGGTCAGCGGCAGCGCATCGCGCTCGCCCGCGCCATGGTGCGGCGGCCGAGCGTCTTCCTGATGGACGAGCCGCTCTCCAATCTGGACGCCAAGCTGCGCGGCCACATGCGCTCGGAGCTGAAACGCCTGCAGGCCGATCTGGGCGTGACGACGATATACGTCACCCACGATCAGATCGAGGCGATGACCTTGGCTCACCGTGTTGCCATCATGAACCGCGGTGTCGTGCAGCAGATCGCGACGCCCCGACAGATCTACGACGATCCGGCGAACCTGTTCGTCGCCGGCTTCATCGGTTCGCCGCCGATGAATTTTCTCCAGGGCGAGTTGGTCGAGGGTAGCTTCGCCTGCCCGGAAGGACGATTTGCGACCAGCGTTGCCGAGAGCCGAAAAAAGGTCACTGCCGGCCTTCGGCCCGAGGATTGCCGGGTCACGGGCCCATCGGCGGGCAAGATTGCCGCGCGGGTCTACGCTGTGGAACTGATCGGCGATCATACCTTGATCACCTGCCAATTCGGCGGGGCCACCGTAACGGTCAAGGCCGATAAATCGGCGCACTACGATATGGATGAGCCGATCGGCATCACTTTCCAGGACACCGCGGTCTTTCTGTTCGATTCGGAAACCGGAGCCCGCGTCGGTGGCCGCGCCCGTGGCGAGGCGGCCGCGTGACTTTCGCTGGAGCGGGATGCGTTCAAAATTGAACGAGGCATTCCGCTCTAGCTATTTGTTTTAGCCGCATTTCTGCGACGCCAAGTGATCCCACTTGGCTGCAAAATGCTCTAATTCTCCTCCACAAATACTTCTTCGCGCTTCTTCTTGACCGCCGGTAGGAAGACGATGACTAGCACGGCGAGCGCGATGAAGAGCAGGCCGGCGCTGATCGGCCTCGTCACGAAGGTGCTCGGGTCGCCGCGCGCGAGAATCATGGCGCGGCGCAGGTTTTCCTCGAGCAGCGGCCCGAGCACGAAGCCGAGCAGCAGCGGCGCGGGTTCGCAGCGCAGCTTGGTCAGGAGGTAGCCGAGGAAGCCGAAGAAGGCGACGGCGTAGAGGTCATAGACGTTGGTGTTGACGCTGTAAACGCCGATCGAGCAGAACGCCATGATGATCGGGAAGAGCACGTAATAGGGGATCGTCAGGAGTTTTACCCAAAGCCCGATCAGCGGCAGGTTCAAGATGATCAGCATCAGATTGCCGATCCACATTGAGGCGATGATGCCCCAAAACAGCGCCGGCTGTTCGATCGCGACATTGGGGCCGGGCACGATGCCCTGGATGATCATCGCGCCGATCATCAGCGCCATCACCGGGTTGGCCGGAATGCCGAGCGTCAGCATCGGAATGAAGGAGGTCTGCGCACCGGCATTGTTGGCCGATTCCGGCCCGGCGACGCCTTCGATGGCGCCCTTGCCAAATTCCCCGGGGTTTTTGGAAATACGTTTTTCGACCGTGTAGGAAGCAAAGGCTGCAAGGATCGCGCCGCCTCCCGGCAGGATGCCGAGCGCCGAACCAATGATCGTTCCGCGCACGATGGGCGCCGCCATGCGGCGAAAGTCCTCGCGGGTCGGCATCAGGCCGGAGACACTTCGGATCATCACGGAGCGCTCGTGCTCGTTTTCGAGGTTGCGCAGGATTTCGGCAACGCCGAAGACGCCGACCGCCACCGCGACGAAATTCAGCCCGTCGGCATATTCGCGGATGCCAAGCGTGAAGCGCGGCGTGCCGGTGTAGATGTCGGTGCCGACAATGCCGAGCAGCAGGCCGAGCACGACCATCGCCAGCGCCTTGACAATCGAGCCGTGGGCGAGCGCGACGGACGAGACAAGGCCGACGATCATCAGCGAAAAATACTCGGCCGCGCCGAATTGCAGCGCGATCGCCGTCAGCGGCGGGGCAAAGACGGCGACGAGGAAGGTCGACACGGTGCCGGCGAAGAACGAGCCTATCGCCGCGATGGCGAGTGCCGCCCCGGCGCGGCCGTTCTTGGCCATCTGGTAGCCGTCGATTGCGGTGACGGCTGACGAGGATTCACCGGGCATGTTGATGAGAATGGCGGTGGTCGAGCCGCCGTATTGCGCGCCGTAATAGATGCCGGCGAGCATGATCAGGGAGGAAACCGGGTCGCCGATCTGGAAGGTGATCGGCAACAGCATGGCGATAGTTGCGGTGGCGCCGATGCCGGGCAGGACGCCGATCAACGTGCCGAGAAGGACACCGATCAGACAGAAACCAAGGTTTGCCAGCGACGTAGCCGTCGAAAAGCCGAGCGCGAGGTTGTCGAGGAGTTCCATGTTCAGCCCCTCACAATACCAGCCATGAGGGCAGCCACGGGCCGAAGCGCCGGAACGGCAGGCCGAGCGCGTAACTGAAGACGAGGAACGCAAACAGCGTCAGGCCGGCGGAGAGCACGAGCGCGGTCAGCGGCCTCATGCGGCCGCTGGCAAAGGATGCGATCAGCGCCGTCAGGAAGATCGAAGGGATGAAGCCGAGGCCGCGCACTGTCAGGCCGAAGAAGATCGGGGCAGGGAGGATGAACAGCATGCCGCGCCAGGCTATATGGCCGATCGGCTCGCTCTCGAAGCGCACCGCTTCGACGAGGATGACGGCGCCGAGCAGGATCAGCACGATCGCCAGGACCAGCGGGAAATAGCCCGGTCCCATGCGGAAGGCGGTGCCGATTTCGAGATCGAGCGACTGCAGCGCAAAAAATGCACCGAGAAAGATGAACAGCGCGGCGCATACGCCGTTGGTCGTGTCGATTGTGAAAGGTTTCATGTCGTCCTCCCAGGCCCGCGCCGCGGGCGCGCCGGTGCAGTGCGAAAACGGGGCCGAAGCGAAACGGGGCGCCGGGGGGCGCCCCGGTTGGACACCTCAGTCAGCGTACTGGCCGGCGGCTTCGATGACCGGCTTCCAGCGCGCGATCTCGCCCTCCAGCTTGGCCTTCAGCGCGGCCGGCGTCGCGTCGGCGTCGGACGACGGCTTGGTGCCGAGCTCGGCGAAGCGGGCGGCGACGTTCGGATCCTTCAGTGCGACCTGAAGCGATTTCGACAGGCGCTCGGTGACCTCGGCAGGCGTGCCCTTGGGCGCGTAGAGGCCGTGCCAGATGCCGACCTGCACCTCCGGGAGACCGGCTTCCG
Source organism: Mesorhizobium sp. M1322 (assembly GCF_040318085.1). Classification (NCBI taxonomy): domain Bacteria; kingdom Pseudomonadati; phylum Pseudomonadota; class Alphaproteobacteria; order Hyphomicrobiales; family Phyllobacteriaceae; genus Mesorhizobium; species Mesorhizobium sp. M1322. The sequence continues at coordinate 45,348 of NZ_JAMYLP010000026.1, read as the reverse complement.
TCGTCGTCGGGACGTCCGCCAGAACATCGAGGCGTTCCGGCGAGGTGACGGCGTAGGCCTTGATGGTGCCGCCCTGGATCTGCTTGGTGGTATTGGTCGTCTGATCGCACATGATATCGACCTGACCGCCGAGAAGGTCGGTCATGGCCGGACCGGTGCCCTTGTAAGGCACCGTGACCAGCGGCGTGCCGATCGCGCTCATGAACAGCATGCCGCACAGATGCGAGGCCGCGCCTATGCCGGCGTTGGCGACGGTGACGGTGTCCTTGTTGGCCTTGGCGTAGTCGACCAGTCCCTTCAGATCTGTCGGCTCGAGGTCCTTGCGGCCGACGATGGTCATCGGCACCTCGGTGACGAGGCCGACATATTCGAAGCTGTTCAGCGTGTCATATGCGAGCTTTCGGTATAGCGTGGCGCTTGTCGCCATGCCGATGTGATGGAGGAGCAGCGTATAGCCGTCCGGCTCGGCGTTCGCGACGCGACCGGCGCCCAGTGTGCCGCCGGCGCCGCCGACATTCTCGACGATGATCTGCTGGCCGAGATCCTTCGACATGGCTTCCGCGACGAGGCGCGTGACCGTGTCGGTCGGGCCGCCGGCCGAAAACGGCACCACGACTGTGATGGTGCGTTCGGGATAGGCTTGCGCCCCCGCGGCGAACGAATACAGCGTGGCGGCTGCGGCGGCGGCCAGAGCGGCGGCGAAGTTTCTCATCTTTGTTTCCTCCCAGGATATGAATTCCCAACCGCCTCCTGGAGTTCTTTTCAACACCGGCTGCGGGTGGACCAATAACGAGCGTAACCCAGCGGATTGCAATCGGACTCAAGCCGCAAGCCGCTATTATACACAAGTCCGCGCAAATGGGTGAAAAGGTGCCATCTAGCCGGAGGCCCGCTGCGGAGCGCCCAATGGTCGAATTCGATGGAATGTTAGCGAGTACTGGTTGCGGACCGCCTGTGCCCTTCCTCTAGAGTATCAACCTGCATACGCACCATGCGTCAGGCCAGGGTCTGCGTTTATCTGCTCTGCACAAACCAGGATTTCCTGTCGTGTCGTTCCTTTTCGTGGGAGGAAGTTATGCAGCGTGTTTACATCGTAGTGCTTGCGTCGACTCTTTCCTTAAGCTCAGCCGCTACCCAAGCTGAGGAGATGCCAAAGAGCGCCAAGCAGTTGACGGGTGATCAGATACCGGAATTTCTAGATGGCAAGAAGTTCAACGTGAAAATCGTTGACGCCGACGCGCCGATCACTGCAACCACCAACTGGAACTGGAACACGAAGAAAGTAAAAGGTACATTCGAATATAAGGGCCAAAAGGGGAAATTCGAAAACGACTGGGTGGTAAGAGGTGACACTAGCTGCGCAGAAAAAACACCTAAGGGTAAATGGGTTTGCCAGAAAGTTTTTGTCGATGGCACTACGATGTACGAAGTGAACGCCAAGGGGAAGCTGCACGCTATTTCCGAACCCAGCAGCTAACGACAATCACGGAAGCCGTGGCGATGCCTGGCGAATAATTTAATTTCGGACGGCTTCCGCGGCCGAACTGCTTTGGAAACCATTGCGGCTCATTGAACTGCGCCGGGAGGCGAGGCCGGCCCGTGGCGAACTAAGCTGTTGTCGACCTTCGAATGGCATGTTCGACGCCGCGGAGTTCGGCCAATCCCTTGAGCCGACCGATGGCCGGATAGCCGGGCTGGGCCCCACGCGTCAGGTCATCAAGGATATCCTGGCCATGGTCGGGGCGCATCGGGATGACGGCGTCCGGGCGTCCTTCCTTCTTACGCCGCGCTTCCTCGTGGAGCAGCGCCGCCACCACCGCCACCATGTCGGTGTCGCCGGCAAGGTGCTCGTCCTCGTGGAACGAGCAGGGGGTGCCGGCTTCTTCCTTGCGCACATTGCGCAGATGCGCGAAGTGGATTTTTGGTCCCATCCGCTCGATCATGCCGGGCAGATCATTATCCGGTCTTGCGCCGAGCGATCCGGTGCACAGTGTCGCGCCGTTGGCCGGGCTGTCGACTGCGTCCAGAATGTACCTATAGTCGGCTTCGGTCGACATGACGCGCGGCAGGCCCAGCAGCGGAAACGGCGGATCATCGGGGTGGCAGCAGAGACGCAGGCCGAGGCGTTCGGCCGTGGGCACGACCTCCGCCAGGAAATCGACGAAATGCTGGCGCAGGGTTGTTGCGTCGATGCGGTCATAACTAGACAGTTGAGCCGCGAGACCGTCGAGAGACGTATCTTCGGTCGAGCCGGGCAGACCGGAATTGACGCTTCTTGCCAGAATCTTCCGCGCACCGTCATCCATCTGCGCGTATCGGCGCTCCGCCTCGGAGACGATCTCCGGTGTGTAATCGCCGAGCGCCGCTTGGCGTTTCAGGATATGGATGTCGAATAGGGCGAAGTCGATCAGATCGAAGCGCATGGTGGTGCCGCCATGCGGCAGGCGCCAGGCAAGATCGGTGCGGGTCCAATCGAGCACGGGCATGAAATTGTAGCAGATGACCGAAATGCCGGCCCGCGCCAGGTTTTCCAGCGATGTAATGTAGTTGGCAATATGGCTGCGCCACTCGCCGACCTGCGTCTTGATCGCTTCGGAAACCGGCAGGCTTTCGACAATCTCCCAGTTTAGATCGCTTGCGCTTCCATCCGACAAAGACGCGACTTCGCGCTGACGTTTTTCGATTTCGGCGGGCAGCCAGACGGCGCCGTGAGGAACATGGTGAAGAGCCGAGACGATGCCTTGCGCCCCGGCTTGACGCGCATCCGCGATCGTCACCTTGTCGACCGGGCCGAACCAACGCCACACATGTCTCATTCGAACACTCCGTTAAAAAGAACCGCCGTGCGGCTGCCCGCCCGCTACCCGCCGCGGTGACCGACCCGCTGCTTCTCTTCATCGCTGCTATCAGATTGCGGTGTCGCGCGAATGGCGATAGCGGCTGGCATCAATCGACGCCAGTGCGAAATTCCCTGGCTAAAGCACCGCTTCGTATAGATCCCCGATCTTTTCAACTTCGAAATCCGCTGCCCTGCTTTTCAGGATGGCGGCAGAAGTGGGGTGGTCCAGCATATCAGCCATCGCCTTTGCCAGGGCCGCGGCATCGCCGACCGGCACCAAGGCGCCGAAACGGCCGTCCCCGAGAATCTCGCGCGGGCCATGCGGCGCATCTGTGGAGACTACGGGCACGCCAGCAGCCATGGCCTCGACCAACACATTGCCAAAACCCTCGCTCGTCGAGGAAAGGACGAACAGATCGGCTGCGGCATAACAGGCCGCGGGATCGTTGACGTAGCCAGCAAAGAGCACATCGGCGACGATACCAGCTTCCTGGGCATAGGTGCGCAACTCCGCAGCCAGCGGACCTTCGCCGAAGATCACAAGCCGAGCGCGGCGGCCGGCGCGCAGGATAGCGAAAGCTCGGAGCAGGGTCCGATGATCCTTGACCGGCACCAGGCGTCCAGCGGTGGCGATGACCGGGCCATCGCCCAGCGTTGCCAGCTCTGCCTGCCAGGCATAAGAATCTTGCTGGAGCGCCGCATCCGGCGGCAGCGGGTTGTTGATGACGACAACCTTGGATTGTGGAAAGCCGCGGGCCGCAATGTCGCGGCCGACACCCACTGAGACGGCGATGGCTTTGGTTGCTCGTGCTGCAACCAGCGCGGAAAGCCAGACCGCTATTCTCGCGCCGAGGCTGCTGGAAGGCAGTGAGGCCGCTGCGTGGAAGCTTGGAAAAAACCGCGCTCGGCTTCGCGCCAAGAGAAGCGCCAGCGCCACGACCAGATTGGCAAATTCCGGGGCGCTATAGACCGCATGGGGACCAAGCCGGTTGAACAAACGTGCGCTTCGCACGATGCCTTTCAGCGTCTCCCACTTGCCGTAACCCTCGCCCCGGATGGGAAGGTCGAAATCGACAAGATGCACCGCGGGGGAGCGCAGCGCGGCGTTGGGTCCTTCAGCGTTCCAGGTAAAAAGTGTGACATCGTGGCCACGTGATGCCAATTCATTTGCCATGAGGACGAAGACACGCTCGGCGCCGCCGCCCCTGAGACTGGCAATGTGAAAAACAATGCGCTTCGCCATGCCTGGATTCAGGCTCGGCTGACGTCGATGCCTGATCGGTTCGGCGGTTGGCGCACGTCGCGCACGATGCCCATGGCAAGGGCGAGCAGCATGCCTAGAGCAAAGCCGGCGAAAGCTCCCAGGCCTGCCATCAGGGGTGTGCGGGGCGGCCACGAGCGCCCCGCTGGCGGCACCGCGGTGGAAATCACCTGTACATTGGTGGTGTCGATCTGCTCGCGCTCGGTGATTTGGCGCGCGCGAGCCAGGAAGCTTTCATAGATCGTCCTCCTTGAGGCGGCATCGCGTTCAAGCTCGCGTAGAGCGACTTGGGACTCGCTGTCGGTGAAAACACTGCTCTTCAGATCGTTCATTTTGGCGCTGAGAGAAGCCAATGAGGCCTTGGCCTTGTCCAGGTTGGCTTTTGCCGTGCCGACCGTGCGGGCGAACTCCGCCCTGAGTTGAGAACTGACGGTTTCGAATTCTGTCCTCAACCGGACAATCGTCGGGTGGCGCGGACCAAAGGTCATCGACTGTGAATCGATTTGCTGCCGCAGGCCGTTTGTCTTGTCACGCAGTGCCGCGAGTGCTGCCGAAACCGCTGGGTCAGGATTGGCTCCATTGACGCCGGAAGCAACCAAGGCGTCGTAACTTGCCTGCGCAGCGATGACGCGCGATTGCGCCTGTCCAATTTCGCTATTGAGCTGCGTCATCGTCTGCGAACTGACAAGCTGGCCATTGCTGGCGGACAGGTTGTGGCTGCGCCTGTAGCTCTCGACCTTCTCTTCGGCCGCTTGCACGTCTCGCTTGAGTTGGCCGAGCCGGCCCTCAAGAGCAGCTGCGGCACGGCTGGCACCAGCAGCTTCGGCCTTGGCCAGTTCTTCCTGGAAAGCCTTGACTATGGCTTGCGAGATCAGGATCGCCTTGCCGGTGGTTTCTGCCGATACCGAGAGGGTTGTGACGAACGACGTTTCATCTGCAGCGACGCTGACCCGCTCCGCCAGGCTTTTCTGGGCGATAAGCTTCGGATCGGACTTGGCGCTACTCGCTCCAGCACCAGGCGTGGAGGCGCTCTGGTCCGGGTCGAAAAACTCCGGATCGTTGGTCAGACCGAGTTCGTCCACTACACGTGCAAGCACGTTGCCCGAGGTCAAGATGCGCTGCTTGCTGCGCGCGTTGAGTATTTGGCTATCGACCTGACCCGGTTGCGAATAAAGATCGTTTTCCACAACCTGCAAATTGGCAGGATTGATGAGGATTTCTGTCGTAACGGTATAACGCTGTTTGCTCAGCAACCCATAGGCGGCGCCGATGACGCCGCCGGCCACTGCCAGCATCAATGCCAAGACGAGCCCGGCACGCAGCCAGACAAACAGGCGTCGAAAATCGAGTTCAAGGAAATCGCCGATCTTGTCGAGCGTCACCGTCGGGACAGGCTCGGGTGTCTGCGGAGTAACAGGGCCGGAGGTGCGTGCCATGACTGGGGCATCCTGTTGCAGCCTTGCCCTGCTGGCGCGCCGCGCATTGGCGATCCGCTCAAGTGCGCTGATGTCGGAATCCGCTGCAGAGGGAGGGGTTGTGCCGGAAGCGGCGGACATGGTGCTAACTCTTGCTATTCGCTACGCGGGCCAGCACTACAGAAAGATCGTTAACATCTCATTTTCCAAGTTGGCATATTTTGCCGAGTCACACGCCGCGTCCGTTCGGCGGTCCCTTGCACGGATCTCGTTGGCCAGAATGCCGCTTGAATACTCCCACTTGGATGGGCCATGAGCTTTCCCGCTGCCGCATCGGAACGATTGTTGTCCAGTCAGGCGCGCCGTCAGAACGCGCTGTCGATTCTGTTTTTCCTATGCGCTGCGTTGGCGTTCCTTCTCCGCTTCACGGTGTCTCCGCAGATTATGAACATGGTCGTCGACTATACGGCCGACGGTGGTTCATTCTATGAGAAACTGCATTTCGGCACCTATGCTATCTTTCTGCTGCTTCCTTTGGTGCTTTTCAGCCGGCCGTTTCTGCTGCAGGGCGACGAAATTGGAATCTTCAAGGCTTCGCTGCTCTATTCTGGGCTGATTTTCGCGCTGGTGCCGTATTTGTTCATCACCGGCCGCGCCGGCTCCTCCGGGTTCATCATCGATACCTATCTGGTGGCGGGCGCCGCAGGCCTGTTGATGCTGGCCTTGAACGCGGAAGTGCGGCGGGCGTTGGGCGACGTCGTGCTTGGGATGGTGATCCTCAGCGCAGTGATGGGCACGATCGAGGCGGTGACTCAACATCGATTTCTGCCGTACGGTCTCAACGAACTGCAGTTCAGGCCAATCGGCCTATCGGCGCACCCGCTGGCCCTAGGCGCGCTCTGCGCCACAGCCATCGGATTCGTACCGCTGACGCGCTGGCGCATATGGGTGCGGGTGCTGGCGATCTTCGTATTGCTCGTCGGCTGTGCTGCATCAGGCGCCCGCGCCGCCCTGTTGCTCGCTGCCGGAGAAACCCTCATTCTGCTGATGTTCGTGCCTTGGCCGCGCCTGACTCTCAAGCACCAGCGGCAGGCCAAGTCTGTTGTGCTGCTGTTCGCCGTGGCGGGCGGTGCAGTGCTGGTGGCCATACTGTTTTCGGGCGGGCTGCTGAATCGCTTCGGCAACACGATCTTTGACGAAAATTTCATGGCTCGGGTGACGATCTACCAGGTGTTCGGACTTGTTAGCTGGAAAGACATCCTGTTTGGCATGAATGTCGACGACCTGCTGGCGATCGTTAACGAGAAGCTGCATCTGCCCTACATCGAGAGCGCTCCGGTGGTCATCGTCATGCTGTTCGGCTTGCCCATAGCCGTGCTCTTTATCGCGCTGGTATTCTGGTTCATTTTCCGGCTGCTGCGCGGGGCGCCGCTGCCGGCATGGATCGGCACGATAACGTTCCTGCTTGCTGCGCTATCGAACAACGCGCTTTCGTCAAAATCGCCGGAGATCACCATTATCGTGGTGCTGCTGCTTGCCTATAGAAACCAACCGACGAGCATATTGTCGGCCACGGCTGCATCCGAGCCAAAACTGGATCGGCTTGGATAAGCACAGACTCCAAACGCGTCAGCCCGCGCTATCCACAACCTCGACATTGCCTGCACGGTTAAGCGTGTGAATGCCCGCGCGGGCCCATGCCGGTCCCGGGCCGATCGGGCGGGGCAGCGCAAAACGGACATCGAGTTCGTCAAGCCTATCCAGCCGCATTAACCCGAGACCGCTGCCATAGGCTCTCGACCCGTTTTGCACCGGCAGAACTACGGCGTCACCCTGGCGAATAAAGGCGCCGCCGGGCCGAGCGGCCGAGTGATCGACGGCGACGGGATTGAGCGCATGCGCAACCCACGGCCCGCGCAGCGAGGGTGCGGAATAGACGGCCATCGTATCCGACGCGCTGCCGTAACCGAACCGCTCCGTCCCCAACAGCCAGAAGCGCCCATCCGATTCGAGCAACGTGGCGTCATTGAAATCCTTGTCCGTCATCAGCACGGTGTCGCGTACCCAGCGATCTGGAAACTGCGCTGCGCGGTAGAGCACAAGCTCGCGCGCCGCCGCACTTTCAGGAATCATGAAAATCTCGCCGGCATGAGCGAACACCTGCGGATACGACAGGTGGTGCGCTTCCTCCAGCACCACCCTCGGCACGCCGAAGGTGCCGCCGTCAGCCAGTTCGGCGACAGAAATCATTCCGCGACCGGAAGCGTAGGGAAATTCCTCGACAAACAGATAGTGGCGGCCATCGCGCTCGAAGACGAATGGATCGGCATAGAATCGCTGGCCGTCGTCCGGGAGGACGGTGAACGGCATACCGTCGAGTTGCCCCATTTCGGCGACACCTGGCCCGTCGATCAGCCGATAGGCAACCTGCCAATAGAAGGGGCTCCGTCCAAGTCTGAGTTTTTGCACGGCGCGATCGACCAACCCCCTGCAGAAAAAGGGCAGATAGTGCCGGACAAAACCGCCGTTCCTCAGGATCGGCGCCGGGTTATCGGCAATCGGCACAAGTTCGCCCGCGGAAAAACGGGCGACACTTTGCGCAACCAGCGAGATGGCCCCAGCGAGCAGGTCGTTGCAGCTGCGAGACAGCCAGAGCCGGTCGCTGAGCATCGGTCGCCCCCGGGCGACTGTGACGCCATCGAGGCGAACGGCAAGTTCGGGCAATCGCCCGCTCGCCAGCATCTCGGCCGCACCGGCGGGGAAGGTGCTGTGGCCGCAAAATTCGAGCGTCAGAACCGGCGTGCCTCGTCGTGCGGCAGTGCCGGTGAGATCGATTACGAGGTCGGCTGGACCGGAACCGCCAGACGGCAACGGTTCGGAGCGGCTTGCCAATGAGGGACCGAAGCGTCGGCTCTCGATCGCCAGCACGGTATCTAGTCCGCGTGCGATCGGCGCAGGCGCAGGCGCGCGGCAACTCGAAACCACGTGACCAGCTGCGTTCAACCGCACCAGAAGCTCATTTTCCCAGCGCCGAGATCCGATGGTGTGGCAGATAATTAAAATATTAGTCAATCGAATATGTTCTTTTTCAAGACTACTGTGCCAGGATACCTATCGGGTTAGGCTTTCATAAGAGTTACCGGGGAGAACGCGGGCTTGGCTGTTAATCATATATTAAGATTTAAGGTCACCGGGGCGGCTTCTGCCGCTATTATAGCTCTTGTGGCCAATAATCAGCAGGTCGCGACGCCTTCTGGCGACCAGGATCAGCAATGAACGTCCTTTCACATCCGAAACTGCCGTCCAGGCAAAAGCTGCTGATCGTGTTCGGCACGAGGCCGGAGGCGCTAAAATGCTTTCCGGTGGTGCGTGCCGCGCTTGCCCATCCGGGTTTTGTTACCGAGACATGCATCACCGGCCAGCATCGCGAGATGGTCGACCAGGTCATCGAACTGACCGGCTTGCCGGTGCATCACGACCTCAACATCATGCAGCCCGGCCAGACATTGTTCGATGTCACCTCGCGCGTGCTTCTGGGTATGGCCGAAGTGCTGGAGAAGGCGAAGCCCGATATCGTCCTCGTGCAAGGCGACACGTCCACGGCGATGACTGCGGCTCTGGCTGCCTTCTACAGGCGCATCCCGGTCGCCCATATCGAGGCAGGATTGCGCAGCCACGATATCAACTCTCCCTTTCCTGAGGAACTGAACCGCAAGATTGCCGGCGATATAGCGACCTGGCATTTTGCGCCGACCATCCAGGCGCGCGACAATCTCATCGCCGAAGGAAAGGCTGCGAACACCATCTTCGTGACCGGCAACACGGTGATCGACACGCTGTTGCATTTTTCCGGCGCGATCGACGCCGACAAGCTGATGAGCGCCAAGCTCGCCGCCCATTTCCCGTTCCTCGATCCCGCCAAGAAAATGATCCTCGTCACCGGTCATCGCCGTGAGAATTTCGACGGTGGCATCCATCGTATCTGTACGGCGCTGAAGGGATTGGCGGTGCGCAAGGACGTGCAGATCGTCTATCCGGTCCATCCCAATCCCAATGTGCGCTCGGTGGTCAACGCAGAACTGGGTGGCGTGCCGAATATCCACCTGGTCGACCCGCAGGACTATCTGCCGTTCCTGTTCCTGCAGAAGCAGAGCTATCTGGTGCTGACCGATAGCGGCGGCGTGCAGGAAGAAGCGCCTTCGCTCGGCAAGCCGGTGCTGGTGATGCGTGAGAATACCGAGCGGCCCGAGGGGATCGCGGCGGGTACCGCCCGTCTCGTCGGCACCGATATCCAAAAAATCTTGTCGAATACCAACATCCTGCTCGACGATCAGGCCGCCTATCGCGGCATGGCGGAACGACACAACCCGTATGGCGATGGCCGGGCCAGTAACCGGATCGTTGAGGAATTGCTGCATCATGGCTGAGATCAAAATCGTTTCCGTTATCGGCATGGGCTATATCGGCCTGCCGACGTGTGCCATCTTCGCCAGTCGTGGGCTCGACGTCATTGGTGTCGACGTCAACGAAGCGGTGGTCGAGAAGGTCAATCGCGGCGAAATCCACATCGTCGAGCCGGACCTTGATGGTTTGATCCAGAAGGTTGTAGCCAACGGCAAGCTTAGGGCTTTCAGTACGCCGCAGCCGGCGGACGCCTTTGTCATCGCGGTGCCGACCCCGATGACCGAGGATCACAAACCTGATGTGAGCTATGTGCTCGCGGCGGCACGAAGCATCGCCTCCGTGCTGAAGCGGGGAGACCTTGTGGTGCTGGAATCGACATCGCCGGTCGGCACGACGCGCATCATGACGGGACTGCTTGCCGAGTTGCGGCCCGATCTCAAATTTCCTCTCGTGCATGGCGAAGAGGCCGATGTCCTGGTCGCCTATTCGCCCGAGCGCGTGTTGCCGGGAAAGGTCCTTACCGAGCTGATCAACAACGATCGTTCGATCGGCGGACTGTCGCGCAAGTCGTCGGAACGCACCGCGGCACTCTATTCAACCTTTGTTGCCGGCGACCTGTTCACGACCCAGGCCGAAAGCGCGGAACTGGTGAAGCTGACCGAGAACGCGTTCCGCGACGTCAATATCGCCTTTGCCAACGAGCTTGCGGCAGTGTGCCAGGATCTGTCGCTCAACGTCTGGGAGGTGATCGATCTCGCTAACCGGCACCCTCGCGTGAACATCCTGCAGCCGAGCCCGGGCGTTGGCGGCCACTGCATTGCCGTCGACCCGTATTTTATCATCGACGCCGCGCCCAACAGCACGCGGCTGATGGCTTCGGCACGCCGGATCAATTCCGAGCGTCCCCTGTCGGTGGTCAGGGATATAGAAGCCCTGCTCGACCCTTCCCGCAAGCAGACGATCGCTTGTCTTGGCCTCAGTTTCAAAGCCAACATCGACGATATGCGCGAGAGTCCGGCTGTCGAGGTGGTGAAACTTTTGTCAGATATTCCCAACCTGAAGATCATCGCGGCCGAACCCAACACACATAGGCTGCCGCATGAACTCGAGGGTAAGGGCATCGTCTTCACCGATGCGCTTTCCGCCATCGACCAGTGCGATATCGTCGTCCTGCTGGTCGACCATCGGCAGTTCAATCTGGTTGATCCCGAAGCGCTCAAGGACAAGAAGCTCATCGACACAAGGGGTTTGTGGACCTGGCGCAAAGCACGCAAGCCCGACGCCCGCATCGAAGGCAAGAAATCAGCGCTCGAACACCTGGCACTTCCTGCAAGTGCAGAGGAGGCCGCATGAACGCGCACGACCCAGCATGGTCGCAGCATCGCCTGTTGGCGTCACGGCGCCGGGAATTCCTTGGCGCGCCGATCCATGCGTTGACCATGGCCGAGACGCTGGCCATCGCCGATGAGGCGATGACCCTGCGGCGGCCGCTGCATCATGTGGTCGTGAATGTCGCCAAGCTTGTGAACATGCGCAACAATACCGAGCTGCGGGAAGATGTTGCGAGGGCGGATGTGATTAACGTCGACGGCATCGGCGTGCTTTGGGGGGCGCGTCTTTGCGGCGTCGCGCTTCCGGAGCGGGTAGCGGGTGTCGACATCATGATCAATCTGCTGAGCCTCTGCGCGAATCGTGGTTTCAAGCCCTTCCTCCTGGGCGCCGAACAATCCGTTCTCGATGCGGTTAGAATGCGACTTGCCAGGGATCATCCGGGTCTCGTCGTCGCTGGCATGCGCAATGGCTATTTCAAGCCGGAAGACGAGGCCGGCATCGTCAAGGCGATCAATGCTTCGGGGGCCGACTGCCTGTTGGTGGCGATGCCGACGCCGCGCAAGGAGCGCTTTCTCAAGCGCTATCGTGACGAACTCACCCCGAGTTTTGTCATGGGCGTGGGCGGCAGTTTCGATGTCTATGGCGGCAAGGTTGCCCGGGCGCCAAAACTGGTTCAAGCGGCCGGTCTGGAATGGTTGTTTCGCGTCGCACAGGAGCCGCGACGCTTGTGGCGCCGTTACTATGACACCAACACTGCCTACGCAGCGCTGCTGTGCCGGGAGTTATGGGCTCGTCGGGGACGCCGAAAGGTCGATCTATAAGTAGCGATTACCCCAACAAACGGGGCGGCCGCCTGGGGCTACAGCATCGGTCCGACGTCGGAACCGCTTTTCAGGACCACGGCAACCGGATTCAAGATACCATCGCGGGTCTATGCGAGCCGTAACCGCGCCCTCAGCTTGGCTACGAATTGCATCGCGGCGGCGGGATAAAACAGCCAGGTCAGCCCGAAGAAAACTACTGCGCCAGCGGTGCCGCCCGCGACGAGCGGGAAGATGGCTGGCATATCGCGAAGTAGAGCGCTGGCAAGGCTGGCGGCCAGCCCGGTGCTAAGCGAGATGACGACCGAAACGCCGATGTCGCGCCACGGCACCGGCACCGGCGTGAGCCGTTCGCTGATGATGATGCAGGCCAAAAGGCCTGCCAGCGATCCGCCCGCCAGCGCCAAAGCAGCGCCGACCTCCGCTATCGGCGGGATCAACAGCACGGACAGTGCGATTGTCGCCACCGAGCCGAAGGAATTGGCGATGATCAGCAGCCACGGCCGCTTGTGCGCGTGCACCACGGTGCCATAGACGAAGCTCGCGAGATTGGCACACAGCACGCTGAAGGCGATGATCGGAAAGAGCAGGCCGAAACGACCGTGATATTCGGAGGGCAGCAAAAGCTGCGTGATATCGCTGCTGAGTGCGACCAGCATTGCTGCGACCGGCAGGCAAAGGCGCATCATCAAGGCCATCAATTGCGACAGCAGCCGGCCCGATGCCGCAGGCCCGTCGTCGTCGAACCGGCTGACCACCTCGGGAAAGGCGCCCATGTTGATGGAGTTGGCGACCATGTCGATCGGCTGGCGGGCCAGTGCATAGGCTGCGGCGAAGATCGCCACCGCGCCGGCATCGTAATAGATCTTGAGGACCACACGCTCTGCGCTGTGCAGGCCGAAGCCTACCAGCGCCATGATGACCAGAGGCACGCCGAGGACGAAGAACTCTTTCTGGGTGAAGCGTGGCGGACCGGCAACGATGCGTCGGGATGCCATGATGCCCGCCACGATACCGGCAATCAGCACACCGAGGCTCGAGCCGAGCGATACCGTCAGAAAGGAATCTTGAAACATGAGGATGGCGCCGATCGGCAGCGCGAGTTGCAGCACGGCGCGCAAGAACTCGAGCATCGAATAGACCGAATGACGCTGCTGCATCTGCAGCACCGTCAACGCGAAGCGGCCGATGGCACCGGCGATCAGATAGCTGCAGACGGCGGTCGCGAACTCGATCCAGCGCTCCGGCACGATCACTGCGGAGGCGGCCACGGATATAATCAGTGCCAGGGCCGTGCTGGCAAGCAACACCCGCCCGGCCAGCATCAGGCTGCCGCGGCTGACGTCGCCTTTGCCGCCAAGCCTGAGCAAAGCGATGCGCAGCCAGTTGGTGACGGCAACGTCGGTCATTTCGCCGACGGTCACCACCAGGGTCAGCAGGCCATACTCGGTCTGATCGATCAACCGCGTCACGATGACCAGCAGGAGCAGCGCGGAAATCCGCGTCAGCAGGATCGCCGGGGCATAGATGAGCGTGGAGCGGAGCAGCAAAAGGTTTTCCCCGGAAATTCACCTTCGATTAACCGTCGACCGGCGGAAAATCCAGCGCGATGACGGCAAAGGGTGAACAGATTCAGTTTGAACTAACGGATTTGTCGTAAACCTAGTTTGAAACCTTTGCTTTGTAGTTCCGAAATGGAGTCATGTTGCAGCGTCTGATTCACAATCGAAAAGTGCATGTCCTTGTCGCGACGCCCTCGGGCGTTTCGGGGCAGGGAGGCATCGACCGCATCATGGGGGCGCTGAAGCAGGAGTTCGAGCGGCAGGAGATCGCCGACATCGATGTACGCTTCCTTGCCAGCCGCGGCTCGGGGCACGTCCGGTTTTCGATTTTCTATATGGTTGACTTTTGCTTGCGGATGCTCGCGGCGCGTTTGGCGAAGCGCGCCGATGTCATCCACATCAATATATCAGTCTCCGGCAGCACCTATCGCAAGATGGTGATAGCCGCCTGCGCACGGCTGCTGTCGATACCCTATGTCCTGCACTTGCATGGGGCGCAGTATGAGACATTCTGGAAAGATGATCGCAGTTTCATGAGCCGCCGCATCGAAGCTCTGTTCGAGCGTGCCGGTCGGGTGATCGTCTTGGGCGGGCTTTGGCGCGACTTCGTAGCCAGCCGGGCACCGGGGGCGGCCGGCAAAATTGTCATCGTTCCCAACGCCACGGCGGTTCCCTCCTTGGCGCGTGTCGGTGGCGGCGATCATGTCCATATCCTGTTCCTTGGCCGCATCGGCGACCGTAAGGGCGTCCCGCAATTGCTGGATGCACTGCACCGCATGGAGCCGAGCAAGAGTTGGCGCGCCACGATCGCCGGCGATGGCGACGTCGAGGCCGCACGGATGAGAACGGCCGAACTGGGCCTCGCCGAGCGCATTACCCTTCCTGGCTGGGTCGGGCCTGACGAGGTCGCTTCGCTGATCGCTTCGGCGGACATTCTGGTGCTGCCCTCCTTTGCCGAAAACCTGCCCGTCTCTGTCATCGAAGGCATGGCTGCAGGTCTCGCGGTAGTGACGACGCCTGTCGGCGCCGTGGAGGACATCATCACCAACGAGCAATCCGGGTTGCTGGTGCCGCCCGGCGATGTTGCGGCGTTGACCGAGGCGCTGACACGGCTGGTCGAGAATCCGGCATTGAGAGCCAGGCTTGGTGCTGCCGCGATGGCCGTGCATCGGGAACGGCTTGAGCTCGCACCGTTCGTCGGCGCGATCTGCGACATCTGGAGGTCGGTCGCGTTAAAAGCTCAATCGGTCAAGCGCTGACGCTATCCTGTAAACGTGGACGCTGAGCTTGCGCGCTGTCGCTTGAGTGCGCAGATGAGCCCAAGACGAGCAGCTGCGGGTCGAGCGCGATATTGATCCCATTGGCGTCACTGCGGCGCTCCAAGCGCGAATTCGCGATGAAATATCTCCAAATTCAACAGCGCCCATATTAGCTTTTCGTGGTCTGCGGCACCCTTGGTGTGCTCCGAGACGATTTGATCAAGGTGTTTCGCGCTCAAATAGCTGCGAACGACTGAATGAGAGGAGCAAAGATGGTCGTGCACGTAGTTCCTCATCGACCCGCGAAACCATTCGGCGACGGGCACCTTAAACCCGATCTTGCGGCGGTTGAGAATTTCCTCAGGAAGCATGTTGGCCATGCTGTTGCGCAAGATCAGCTTACCCTTCCGCCAACCCACCTTGTAGTGATCGGGCAGTTTGCTGACGAACGCAACCAGATCGCGATCGAGGAACGGCATTCTTCCTTCGATTGAACCGGCCATCATCATCCGGTCGCCTCGTTCCAAGAGATTGTCAGGCAACCACGATGTCTGATCGAAAAACAGTGCGCGGCGAAGATGGGATGCCTTCGCGCTTGAGGAGAACGGGAAGTCGTTGCGTTCATTGCGGCAATTGGCCGGCGCACCGATGAGGCGACCGTGTTCCCGCGCAGTCATGGCCCCAAACCAGGAGATCATCCGAGTGGCAAAGTCCCTTTCGCCCGCGCTTCGGGCAAATGTATCGAACTTGGCCGATGCGCCAGGCATGGCGCGTATCAGAGGGGCGAGGACGTTGTTGTGGAGCAAGGCTGGAACGAGCGACCGGTAGATTCCAGCTAATGACTCTGCGCGATGTTTGGGATACCCGCCGAGAATCTCGTCTGCCCCTTCCCCTGTGAGCACCATCTTGACGTCCTGCGAGGCTCGCTCAGACATCAGGTAAATTGGAATGTCCGAACTTTGTGAAACAGGCGCCCCCAGATGGCGAATCAACTTGGGCAGGTGGTCAATCAGGTCGTCCGCCTCAATGACCAATTCGCAATGATCAGCCTTGAAATGATCGGCGACGCGTCGGGCGAATGGAAGTTCACTGTAAGCCGGTTCGCTGAAACCGACCGAAAATGTACGAATGGGCTTGTCGCTGTGCTTGGTCATCAGGGCTACGATCGCTGACGAGTCGAGGCCTCCGGAGAGAAAGGCGCCAAAGGGTGCATCGCTGCGCATTCTGATCTCGACGGAATGGTCGAGCAGTTCCAGAAATCGCCGCTTGGCGGTTTCGTCGTCGATATCCTCGGTCAGATCTGTTTGATCCGGAGGCGTATAGTAGCGCGTTTCCGTCACGGTCCCTTGCGACCAAACGGCATAGCTTCCGGGGTTTAGTTTGCGGATTTGTTTGAAAAGCGTGCGCGGTCCAGGCACGTAACGCCAGCGCAGGTACTCGTGGACAGCGTCCAAATCGAGCTGCTGCGCATTTGGCTGCGATGACAACAACGCGTTGATCTCTGAGGCAAAGGACAGCAATTTTTCGCTTTGCATGAGGTAAAGGGGCTTTTTGCCGAAGGGATCCCGGCCGAGGACCAATTCGTGCCTCTGAGCATCCCAGAGCGCAAAAGCGAACATGCCGCTCAACCGGTCGAACATGGACAAGTGCCACTGATCATAGGCTCTGAGCAGCACCTCGGTGTCGGAGCGCGTTCGAAAATGATGACCGAGGCCGATCAGTTCTTGGCGCAACTCGATATAGTTGTATATTTCGCCGTTGAAGATAATTCTGAGGCGACCGTCGTCGATATGCATCGGCTGATTTGATTCGGCGTTTAAATCAATAATCGCCAGCCGGCGGTGCACCAATGCCAATTGGTTCTGGCCGGTGTTCAAGTCCAAGAACTCGATGCCTTCGGCATCGGGACCACGATGCCGCAATGTGCTGGACATTCTAGCGGCCCGATCTTGTGGATTCTCGACCCTCGGCCCGATCCAGCCGGCAATTCCGCACATCATCTCTTCCCTGGGCGCGCGTATTCGCGTCGCTGTCTACGACGAATGTATTAAACACTTGGTTGCCGACGAACCGGATCGCGAGGAGAAAGCCGCCAAGGTGGTTTAAAGCTGGGCTTGACCGGTTCGATCAGGCTCTGCCGGTCCTGAATGAAGTGCCACCGGCGGTTGCCGCCGGAGGCGGCAGCTCTTGCCGTTGCGTGATTGATCACTAGCTTGTGGCGGGACAGGATTGGCGTTGCCGCCCGGCTGCTCCTCCGCGAAGAGCGGTAATGGCAGCTACGGCAAGCCCAGTGCCCGTAACATCTCCGAGTCCGGGACAGCAGGCCCTTCCTGCCGCATAACGGTCATCCCATAGGGATTGGAGAATTCCCAGACGGACCATGGTATCGCAAAGCGTTCCGCCTGCTGGCGCACCGCCTTGAGATAGCGCAGCCGATCAGCGTCGAACGCGCCCATGCGGCCGTCCGCAGACATGAGGATGACGCCGAATTCGCCCATGAAGAGCCGTCTGCTGGGAATGCCATGGGCCTCGGCCCAGTCGACCGCCTGACGGAAGCTCGCCTCGAGTTGGCTCGGGCCCCAATTCTGCTCGAAATACCGGGCGACTGCTTCACGCGCCGCGACCACGTTCATCACCTGCTCGACCGGGCTCAGGCCGGCGGCGTCCATCTGCGCCTTAAGGGTTTCGGTCACCTTTTCGGGCGTACTGCTGTCGGCCGGCCAGGGCAGGCCCGAGGCGAAGGCGCCTGTCCCGTCGGACCGCTGGTGCGTGAAACTGTGCGGCTCGTACATATGGAAGCTGTAGTAGAGGTTCGGATCGTCAAAGCCCGGGGTGAGATTGACCAGCCCGGCAATGCTGCCGCCACAGGCGCCTGTTACGACGATGGTGAGTTCGGTGCTGACTGCGCGAATATCGCGGACCGTGTCTGCCATGATCCGCTGCCAGTCATCGCTCCCGCTCGAATCGCAGGGGTAGTATGCCGGCTCGTTGTAAGGCTCGAGGGCTACCTTGTCGGTGCCAACCTTGACCAGCATGGTGGCGACCGCCACGACCATTTCGCGATAGCTGGCAACGCCCTCGCTGTCGGCACCGTCATAGATCGTCTCCATGCTGTAGGCCGGAACCTGGGTGACGCCGTGCAGGTCGAAAACCACCTTAAGGCCGGCCGACGTGACCCGCTCGACCGCTGCGGCAAGTATGTCCAGCGCCTGCTGCCGTTTGGCGCCTTCGCTGGCAAGCAGAGGGCCCGGGTCGACGCTCAGCCGGACGAAGTCGAAGCCCATCGATCGAATGCGCGCAAACACTTCGCCATCCGGCCAATCGGTGAGCGGCCTATGTCCAGCGCGCCACTCCTTCTCGCTGCGATAGGGCGGCCAACGGTAGGATCCATCGTCGTCTACCGACGACCAGTTCAGCCATTCATGCACGCCAACGCCGCGCTGGAGCGGGATCGGCGCAGCATTGGCAGCTATCGCCATGCCGAGCACCCACGCTGCAACCCACGCCATCCTTCCCATAGCCACTCTCCGTATCATGGTCGGAGATATTAACCGCAGGATCGGAAAAGGAGGATTGCGGTCGCGCGGCTTTTCGACAGCATGGTATATAAGAATCGAACCCTTGGCGGAGCGCGTATGAGAATCGGCTGGTACATCAACCGGTTGCGCAGCATGGAGCCGGCTGAGGTGTTGCACCGGCTGGGCGAGCAGCGTCGAAGGATCGCGTCGCGCCGCCGCGACGACGGCTGGGAGCGCTATGCTTCGCCCCAGTTGCACCCGGTGCTGCGTGGATCGCGCGATGCTGCGCTGGCTGCGACACCGGAACAACGGCAAGCCATAGCGGCGGCGGCGCAAAACACGCTTGGGGGCCAGTTTTCCGCACTTGGGCGGACATGGCCACGGCGCGACTCCGATCGGCTGTTTCCTCCCGAGCTTTGGCGCCTTGATCCGGTGACCGGCAGGCTTTGGCCGGGTCCCGAAGCCCATACTTTCGATATCGATTTTCGCCATGGCGACGATCGCGGCGACGTAAAATATGTGTGGGAGATCAACCGGCTGCAGCAGTTGCCGCCACTGGCCGTCCACCTGCTTCTCGCCGGCGACGACCAGTCCCGGATGGCCATAGAGGTGGCGATCGACAGTTGGCATTCAGCCAATCCGCCGTTTCGAGGGGTTGGCTGGGCCTCCGGCATCGAAGTAGCGCTGCGTGCCATCAGCCTGATTGTCACCATGGACCTCGTCGGCGACCGACTGGGCCCGGCGACATGGCAGCAAGTGGGTGAAATACTGGCGGCAAGCGCCTATTGGCTGCCGCGGTTCCCTTCTCGATTTTCCTCCGCCAACAACCATCTCGTCGCAGAACTGGCTGGCGAGTATCTGATCGGCCTGGCGTTGGGAACCGAATCGGACGCTGTCCGCGGCGCCCTCCTGGCTGAGGCGCGCAAGCAGATTCTCGCCGATGGCGCCGGTGCCGAGCAGACCCCGACATATGCGGCCTTCACCGCCGAACTCATTTTGCTGTGCGCCGCTGCGGCACGCCAGGCCGGAACGCCGTTTCCCTCGCCCGTCGAAGCGCGTCTGGCCGCATTTGCCGATTTCGTCGGCTGGCTCCCACCAGCCGCCGGCTTTGGCGACAACGATGAAGGTCGCGTGCTGACGCTCGGGGACGAACCGGACTATGTCCGATCCGTCGCCGCCGCCATCCATGGCTTTCTACGGATGCCGGGCAACGCGGCGGCGCCAGACGATTTTCGGACGCTTTTCTTTGGCACGCCGTCGGGACCGGCACCGGTGTCGTATGGGCTGCAGACGTTCACGCAAGGCGGGCTCTCCGTCTGGCGCGGTGAGATGAACGGCCGCAGCATCGATCTGACATTCGACCACGGCCCGCTTGGCTATCTCTCGATAGCGGCTCACGGCCATGCCGACGCGCTGTCGCTCACCTTGTGCATCGATGGCGAGCCGGTGTTGGTCGACCCCGGCACCTGGCTCTACGGGTCCGGGGGCGTCTGGCGCGACTGGTTCCGCTCGACACCGGCGCATAACACGCTGAATATCGAGGGCAAAAGCCAAAGCATTATCGCCGGGACGTTCAACTGGTCGCACAAGGCGGTAGCGGCATTGGTGGAGAGCGAGCCGGGAACGCACTGGAAGCTCTGCGCCCGGCATGACGGGTATAGAAGCCGCTTCGGTGTCGTGCATCAGCGCACCGTGACGCACCTGGCCGACGGGATCGTCGTGACCGACCAGCTGCTCGGCGGCAGGCGCGTGGCCGAGGTCGTCTTTCAACTCGCAGCCGGCCTCGGCACCAACCGGGACGGAAGCGCGATCATAGTGCTGCGCGGCGACGAGCCGCTGATGGCCATTCGCTTTCCGGACGCTGCGGTCGACATCCGCGCCGGCGGCGACGCACCGGGGCAGGGCGGCTGGGTTTCACCGCGTTTTGGCGCGAGGCAGCCAGCCGAACGCATCGCCTGGCACGGCGAAGTGGGCGAAGACGGAATTAAGATCCACCTCGCGGCAATCCCACCGTTGCAACGATAGCGACCGGCGCAGCAGCAGAGCGGGCCATCCGCTGTTCCAGCCGTATTCGAGATTAATTACGTTCCGACATTTAGCGTTTTGTTACGGTTGAACTGCTAGTCTGGCGCAAATCCGGCATGCTTTGCTCGTTGCAGCCGCAATAGCCACCTGGTTGCGGGCAACATGCAGTGGGTTTGGCAAGTTTTTTGCTTCGCTATTCGCCGGTAGCCATTTTACGGCCCAGGAGCCACTGCACCGATGTTTTCTGAATTCGCCAGAGTGATTGTGGAAAAGCTTTCGAACCTCAATCTGCTGACGCTCGGCCTGCTTTTTTTCACGGCACTGGGCAGCGCGATGATCGCTTACTGGCGAACTGTCGCGCATAAGTCCCTCAGGGACTTTTTCGATTTCGCTTTCCCGGCGGAAGTCATCCTGCACCCGTCGGCGCGAGCGGATGTCCTATTTTGGGTCACCAAACGGGCGATAATGCCTTTCCTGCTCATCCCTGCCGGCGTCACTTTCGTTGCCGCCGTGGGCTATGGGACGCACCAGGCAATCGGCTGGCTCTTTGACATCCAGGCGCCGCTCATCGGCGGCCCGGCCGAACCGGTGACGATCGTCATCTTCACCGCAACTATGCTGATCGCCTACGACATTTCGTATTATCTCTACCATGTCGCCCAGCACCACTTCCCGTTCCTATGGGAATTGCACAAAGTGCATCATTCGGCCGAGGTGATGGTGGGAATCACAAAGGATCGGGTTCATCCGCTGGACGATCTGATGAACCGCATCTGGGACGGCGTCATCCCGGGCATCTGCTTCGGCATCTGGAGCCTGATCGCGCTCGATCCTGTAGAGATCGCTATTTTCGGCATCAACGTCTATGTCATCCGCAACATCCTGATGATGGACTTTGTTCGCCATACCCATTTCAAGATATCCTTCGGGCCGTTGAACAACATCATCTTGTGTCCGCACTGGCACCAGGTGCACCACAGCATCGACCCTCGCCACTACGACAAGAATTTTGGCCTGCTGTTTTCGTTCTGGGACCGCCTGTTCGGGACACAGTTCGTCCCGGATCCGGATGAAGACCTCAAATTTGGCCTGATCGATCGCGATGTGCGCGACTATCAATCGCTCTTTGGGCTTTACATCCTGCCGCTCAAGAAGATGGGGGGGCATGTCGCCAGACTGTTCCAGAGGCGTCCCGATGTCATCGCACAGCCACAGGATCGTTCAACTTCATGAACACCATTGTTTCGATTGACGCTTCGAGCGCAGAGCGCCTGGAAGTTGTCCGTTCGGCGGATCGCCTGGCTGCGATCGAAGCCGATTGGATGCATCTTTGGCGTCGCACCGATGGTCTGATCTTTCAGAGTCATGCCTGGATTTCGGCGTGGTGGAATACCGTAGCGGACCGTGACCAGCGCGCGCTGCGGATCGCCCTGGTCTGGAACGGTGACAGGCTCGTTGCCGTCTTTCCGCTGGCGATCGGCAAGCGCAAAGGCCTGCGGTTTCTCGAATGGGCGGCCAGCAGCTATACCGACTACGGCGATATTCTCGTTGCCCCGGAATGCTCGTTGTCGGCCCTGCAGGACGTATGGGCCCGGATCTGTGACGCCGGTGGCTTCGATATTGCCTTTCTCAATCATCTCCTGCCGGGTGCGGCGGTCCGCAGAATTTTCACTCCGGATACCTCCGGCGGGGTCAGGCTTCGCCCCAATCACAGAGAGGAAGTCAGTTATCGCGTCGCCGGACAGTGGGCGAGCGGAGCCGCGTGGTTCGCGGAGCAGTCGAAAAAGACACGGCAGAACTATCGGCGCGGCGTCAAGGCGCTGGAAGAAGCCGGGGAAGTGAAATTTCGCCTGCTTGCGCCAGACGAGCCACTGCAGCCGGTACTGGACCGGCTCTCTGCCCTGAAGCGCAGATGGCTGGTGGAGCGCAAGCGTGAATCCGAACTTTTCGAAGAGGGAGCGCCGGTGCTCGCCGCACTCGTCGACGCGTTGGCGCACGCCGGCGTGCTGCACATTTTCGTACTTGAATGCGATGGCGCAATGGTTGCGGTCTCCATCAACTTCGTCCAGCACCACACCATGATGGCGTTCGTGACCACTTTCGATCCGGATTTCAGCCAAGCGTCGCCCGGCATGATCCTGATGATGGACTACATACAGTGGTCGATCGATCACGGCTTGGGCACGGTCGATTTCCTGTGCGGCGCGGAGTCGTTCAAGCACAAATTCGCAACGCAGGGCGTTGTCCTCCAATCCGTCCTCGGGACGCGCACGGCGCAAGGCTCACTCGCTTCTCTTGCCGATCGTATGCGTCAGAGGGTCCGGCATGCACGCGGGCGCGGACTGGTGCCGACAGCTTGATTTCGTCTTGATCGGCGCCGGAACGCCGTGTCCGACATGCAATGGCAAGCGGTGTTTTATCGCTCCTCGTCGGGTCGCCGGCAGCACGAACCGCTCAAAGTGCCGATTGCGTCTGAGATGGAACGACCCGCCAGATCTTGTTGCCGACATCATCCGCCACCAGCAGGGCGCCGCGCCGGTCTATCGCCACTCCCACAGGACGGCCAAAGGCCTTGTCGTCCTCGCTCAGGAAGCCGGTGAGGATGTCCTGAGGCGGGCCTGATGGCTTGCCGCCGGTAAAGGGCACGAAAATCACCTTGTAGCCGCTGCGCGGCTTGCGATTCCACGAGCCATGCTGGCCCACGAACGCGCCATTCCTGTATTGAGGACCGAACAGGTCGCCCGTGTTGAAGGTCAGTCCTAATGAAGCCGTGTGCGCCCCGAGCGCATAGTCCGGCTTGATCGCCTGGGCGACGAGGTCGGGCCGCTGCGGCTTGACGCGATCGTCGACATGCTGGCCGTAATAGCTGTAAGGCCAGCCATAGAAGCCGCCATCCTTCACCGAAGTCATGTAGTCCGGCACGAGGTCGCTGCCGATCTCGTCGCGCTCGTTGACGGCGACCCAGAGTTCGCCGCTTTGCGGATTCCAGGACAGGCCGTTCGGATTGCGCAGCCCGGAGGCGAAGAGACGCGTCTCTTTCGAGGCGAGATCGATCTCAAGCACTGCGGCGCGGTTCTCCTCTTCCTCCAAGCCGTTCTCGCCGACGTTGGAATTGGATCCGACCGTCGCATAGAGCTTCGTGCCGTCCTGCGAGGCGGTCATGTCCTTGGTCCAGTGGTGATTCCTCCCCGCCGGCAGGTCGACGATCTTCTCCGCCGGTGCGGTGATTTCGGTGGCGCCCTCCTGGTAGGGAAAGGCCACAATTGCATTGGCGTTGGCGACGTAGAGCTTGCCGTTAAGCAGCGTCATGCCGAATGGCGAGAACAGCCCGGTGAGGAAGGCCGTTTTGGTTTCCGCCACTCCGTCGCCATCCTGATCGCGCAGCAACGAGATGCGATTGGCGCTAGATGTTTGCGCGCCAGCCTGGCTCTGGAAGAGGTCTATGAAGAAGCGGCGTATGCTGCGTATGCTTTCTATGAAGAAGCTGCGTATGCTGCGTATTCCGAAGCCCTCGTCCGGCTTGGGCGGCGCATTGCTCTCGGCCACCAGCACGTCGCCGTTTGGCAGCACGTATAACCAGCGCGGATGGTCGAGCCCGCCGGCAAACTCGTTGACTGCAAATCCCTGGGCCGCCGTCGGCTTCGTGCCCTGCGGCCATGGCGCGGCCTTGGCGACATGGACAGTCGGCAGCCAAGTCGGATTGGGCTCCGGCAGGGTGGGGTTGGGGCCAAAGGTGTCCGCAATCGGAACGGTCGCCTCTTCGCGCGACAGGAAGAAGACCGCTCCGCCGGCGACGACGAAAAGAATGATCAGCACGAGAAGGGCGGCAAGCAACTTTTTCACCAGAACCTCGAAAACGTCGAAAGAAGGCAAACGCACTTATCGCGTTCCGGTTGCGGACGGAGCGGCCGATAGGGAGAAATAGGCCGCAAGGGCGCGGACGTCGTCGTCCGTCAGACCCTTCGCGGCATTGGCCATAAGATGGCCGAAGCGCGTTCCACCCCGCTTTCCCGCCCTGAACAGCCCAAGCTGCGCCTCGATATAGCGCGCCGGCTGGCCGGCGATGGAGGGATAGAGCGGGCTGCGGTCATGTCTTCGGTGACAGCCGAGACAGGCGGGCACGCCGGCGTCCTTGATGCCCCTCTCGGCGATTTCCCTGCCGCGTCGGACAAGCGGGGAATCGTCCCCGCCGCCGGCGTGCATCGTCGGCAGAGCGGCGAAATGCTTGGCCAGGTCCGGCCACGACTGAGGCCCCGCCTCGATGGCGGGCAGGCTCATCAACCCGCTCGCCCGGCCTCCCTCGGCATAGACACGCAGGCTTTCAAGGAGATAGGCCTCGCTCTGCCCGGCGAGAACGGGTATCGCGGGGCCGCGCCCGAGGCCGTCCCCACCGTGGCAGCGGGCGCAATCCGCGAGGGCTTGCGGTAAGGTTCCGGCAGCGGCTGCAGGAGGCGCAAGCCTTGCTCCATAGGCGAGGTCACGATAGGTGGCTTCGTCCATCGACGGCAGTTCGCGCAGAAAGGCGACCATCGCCCAGACCTCGTCGTCGCGTTCCTGCGTCGGCCAGGCCGGCATGCCGGTGAAACGCACGCCGTGCTTGACGAGCCGGAAAAGCTCCGCGTCGGACCATTCGCCGACGGTCCCGGCAAGGTCAGGCGGCTGCGGCAGCATCCTCATGACGACAGGAGATCGCGGTTCGCCCGGCGCCCCGTGACAGATGGCGCAGCCGCGCGCGAAATGTCCGGCGGCCGGCTGGATCGCATGGCGCGGCAGAGCCTCTGGAACGTCGACCGCCAGGGCATAGGTGCGCACGGCCGATCGCATGGCGAAATGGAGGAACCATTCCGTAATCTTCCAGTGACCGCTCGAGGCACCGACATTGAAAAAGCCGATCCAGGCCGCCAGCACGACGACGAAGGGCAAAATGGCAAGCGCGATGGCGAGCTTCTTCCAGCTGATATGCATCAGACCGACTTCCGTGGCGGGGCGGCGAGCATGCGCGCGAAAAGCGTCACGCCGCCGGCCAGGTAGATCGCTGCGCCGACCAGAAGCATGATTACGCCGCCAAGCTCCTGATCCTGCTGCGCGGAAAGCGCGACGCCGAAGCAGCTTACCTCGCCCGTCCCATAAAGCGGCCTCGGGGTCAGCGCCAGCAGCGCGCCAAGCAAGGTCATATGGATGGACGTCAGAAGCAGGGCGAAGGCGCCGGCGGCATTGCCTGTGATGTCGGAGCCGCGGCGCGGCAGGCAGGCCAGCCACAAGACCAGCCCGGCGGCGAGGAACGTGGCCTGTTCGATGGCGGTCGCAAACAGCGAGCTTTGCGCCAGCGTCCGCAAGGCCGGCGCGTGCCAGGACCAGACGACGATGAGTTCGACGAGGGAGGCGGGCAGGGCGAGGGTGAACGCCCGGCTTGCATCTGGTGTCGGGCCGAGCGGGATCCCAATCGCCATCAGCGGCGCAGCGATCGCCACCACTCCCATATGCGCGAGCATGTGCGCGGAAAACGAATCCCGCCAGGCATCGAGCAGCGGTCCAAGCCAGACCAGGGCGAGGACGAGCAGGCCGAGGATGAGGCAGGCGCGTCTCACCGGATACACTCCGTCAGGAACAATGCGGGCATCGCGGTGAAGATCACGGCGATGAAGCTGAGGCCCGAGAGCAGCAGCGTCGCAAAGCCCTGGAACAGGGTCCGGTCGCGCCTCGTCGGATCGTCATGCGGCGGATCGTCTGTGCCGAAGCCCCATTGCCGCCAGGCGAGCCATGCGGATAGCGCGATGAGCGAGAGGGCGATCAGAGTGGCGGCGGCGATGCCCGCGCGCACCGCGCTGAAACTCAGCCCGACAAGCTCGGGCTTGGCGCAATAGACCGCCGCGCCGATGTAGCAAACGAGGAAATGCGCAGCCCACACCACGGGCGCGGTAAACAGCGTCCAGAGCGTTTCGATCTCTTTCGGGATGAGCCGCATCGCCGCCTCACATCGCTGCCGGAAAGAGGCCAATGATGGCGAAGGTGATGACGGCCGTGACCAGAAGAAAATGCCAGTAGAGCACCACGTTGCTTAGATCCATGTCATGCTTCGGCGTCAGTCGGCCCGCCAGCGAGCGGGCCAGGCAATAGGCCTGCATGACCGTGCCGAGCGCGGCATGGGCGAGCGCCCAGATCACGAGGATCCACACGATCGCGGGATAGACGTGGCGCGTCGGGTCCATGCCGGGAGACCACGGCGCGGCCAAGCCTGCGGCGGACGCGGCAACGGTCGTCAGCAGCGACAGCACCAGCAAGCCGCGCATAGTGGCCGTGGCGCCGCGCCTGTTGACCGTGCGGGCCGCCACCATCAGGCCCCACGCTGCAGCGAACAGGATAGCAGCCAGCAGCGACCAGATCGCATCAGGCCCGGCAATCCCCGCGGTGAAGTCGGCATGGATTGTCCAGTAGAAGAAATAGCCGAAGACGAGGCTGGCGAAGGCCGTGCCGTCGCCCACCATGGTGATGAACATCGCCCACCAGCCGACCGAATCGGGGCCGGAGGCATAAAGCGGCAGGCTGAGGCCCAGGCCGATATCCTTTTCCGGCTTTTCGGGGATTTCGCCGGTGCCCGTCCAGAGCCAGTAGATGACGGCGCAAAAGCAGGTGATTGCGGCCATCGCCGTCGCGATCCACCAGTGGAAGGTAAGTGCGATGAAGGCGGCTCCGAGCGAAAGGGCCGAGACGATGGTGACATGGGAAGTGCCGCCGACGCGCAGCACCTGGATGGGGTCGGCGTCGAGCACGGAGGTGACCAGTCCCTCGCGCCGTCCCTCTTCCGCGTCGGGCAGGTAATAGCCGCCTCCATTGACCTTGCGCGCAAGGTCCTTCTGGTCCCAGAGTGGATAGCGGCTGCGCACGATGGGTATCGAGCGGACGCCCCAGTCCTCCTCCGGCTCGGAAATCCATTCCAGCGTGCCGGCATTCCACGGGTTGAGTTCGCCGCGCGGCTCCCGGTGCTTCGGCCTGAGCACGTCGAAGACGACGACCAGCACGCCCGCGGCGAAAATGAAGGCTCCGGCCGTCGAGATCAGGTTCAGCCAGTCCCAGCCGATTTCGGCTGGATAGGTGAAGACGCGCCGGGGCATGCCGCGCAAGCCGCTCAGATGCATGGGGAAGAAGGCGATGTTGAAGCCGCAGAACATCAGCCAGAACGCGAGCCGTCCCAGACGGTCGGAGAGCTTCTTCGCATTGATCAGCGGGTAGTAGTAATAGAGCCCGGCCACGACCGGGAAAAGCATGCCGCCGATCAGCACATAATGCAGGTGCGCAACGACAAAATACGTGTCGTGCGCCTGCCAGTCGAAGGGTGCGAGCGCCACCATGACGCCTGTCAGTCCGCCGATGACGAAGATGGCAAGCCCCCCGGTGCCGAACAGCATCGGGGTCGAGAAGATCACCCGGCCGGCCAGCATGGTGGCGATGAAGACGAAGATCTGCACGCCGGTCGGGATCGCCACCGCCTCGGAGGCCGCCGAGAAGAAGGCCAGCGAGATCTGCGGCAGGCCAGTCGCAAACATATGGTGTACCCACAGGCCGAAGGAGAGGAACCCCGTCCCCACTGCCGCGAGCACGATCCAGGAATAACCGACGATCGGACGCTGGGAAAAAGTCGGCACGATCATCGCCATCAGCGCGATCGCCGGCAGGAAGATGATGTAGACTTCCGGATGGCCGAATATCCAGAACAGATGCTGCCACAGCAGCGGGTCGCCGCCGCGCGCCGCGTCGAAGAACGGCCAATCGAACATCCGTTCCATCTCGAACAGGAGGTCGCCGGCGATCAGCGGCGGGAAGGCGAACAGGATCATTCCGGCAACGATCAGCAGGTACCAGGCGAAGAGCGGCATCAGGTTGATGCGCATGCCCGGCGCGCGGCATTTCATGATGCCGACGATGAGTTCGACGGCGGCCGCGATCGAGGCGACTTCGATGAAGGAGAGGCCGAGCAGCCAGATGTCGGCGCCGATGCCGGAGAACTCCTTGTCGGTGGCGAGCGGCGGATACATGAACCAGCCTGCCGACGGCGCTGCATTGAAGAAGATCGAGCCGCAGACAAAGATACCGCCGAGGAAAAAGCTCCAAAAACTGAACGCTCCGAGGCGCGGAAACGGCATCTCGCGCGCGCCCAGCATTGCCGGCAGGAGGAAGATCGCGACCGCCTCGAAGATCGGCACGGCGAACAGGAACATCATCACCGTGCCGTGCAGGGTGAAAGCCTGGTTGAAGGAGTCGGCCGACAGGAAGTCGTTGTCGGGCACGGCGAGCTGCAGGCGCATCAGGAGCGCGAGCACGCCGGCGAACAGCATGAAGGCGAAGGCCGCCGAGCCGTACCAGAGGCCGATCTGGAAATTGTTCACCGAGGTCCAGTAGCGCCAGCCGGCCGGATTGGCCCAAACGGCGCGCAGCCGCTCCTCCTGCGCCTTGTATTCTCCCCGCGAACGCTCCTCGATCGCAGCGCTCATTGCAGGCCCCTCAGCCAGGCGGCTATGGCGCGAATGTCATCCGGCGGCAACATGTCGAAGGCCGGCATCCTGGAGCCGGGCTTGATTAGTTCGGGCCGGGCGATGAAGCGGGCGATGGCGTCTTCGGTGTTGGGCAGGATGCCGGCTCCTACGGTGACGCGGGAACCGAGATGCGAAAGATCCGGGCCGATCAGGCCGCGCGCATCGGTGCCCGCGACGAAATGGCAGGACCCGCAGCCATGGCGCTGGAACAGCGCGCCGCCGCTCGCGACGGCCCCTTCCGCGGGAATTGCCTGGGCGGCGAGCCAGGACCGGAATGCTTCGGGCTCCATCGCCACGGCCGAGAACGCCATCAGCGCGTGAGACGTGCCGCAATATTCCGCACAGGGCCCGCGGAAGATGCCGGCTTTCGTGGCCATGAGCGAAAGCCTGTTGGTGCGGCCGGGGATCATGTCCATCTTGCCGCCGAGCGGTGGGATCCAGAAGGAATGGATCACATCGGCGCTTTTCAGGGTCAATTCGACCCGCTCGCCGACCGGCATCCGGATCTCGTTGGCGGAAGCGACTGGTGGTCCCTGAGATGGGCGGTAGACAACATCCCACCAGAATTGCCTGCCGGTGACTTCGATCCGCAGGCCGGCGGAGCTCGCCTGAGCGAAGGGCCGAAGGCCAGGCATCAGCCACAGTGCATAGGCGAGCAGGGCACAAAGCGTGACCGACGGGAACACCACGCCGCCCCAAAGGATGATCCTGCTGGCAGACTTTTCGGCCAGCCTGCGGCGATTGAACAGGGCTGAATGAAGAAGCAGGCCTACCACGCCCAGCCAGATGAGGGCGCCGCCGCTTAGCATTACCCAAAACAGTATGGCTATCTGCTCCGCTTCCGCTCCCGCGGGCTCAAGTGCCGACCGGGCGCCGGCATAGCCGCTCGCGAGCAATAATGACGCCGCGGACAGGCTGAAATATTGACCCATTTCCAACCCCTCCGCCGTAAACCGGCGAGAGGGGCGGAAGGTTCCGGGCAACTGAGCTTTCGAACCAACTGCATTTCGCCGGTGACAGCTCAGACTCTTTTCTTGCTGCTGCTAAACTCCACACACTTTTCGTGCCAAAGCGGTTCTCAGTTGCCACCGTCCGGCCGGTCCTTTTCCTCGCGATACAGTCGCTCAGTGGCCCGATCGCTTTCTCTGCGCTCTGCAGGTCCACGACGGCGCCACGTGAGGAGTGCGTAGGCGATCAGGATTGCCAGCAGTAGCGGGCCGCCGGCAACGACGATCAACCACATACTGTTCTCGAACATGGAACATCTCCTTTCCCTCGTTGCCGAGAAGGAGCGAAACCATTGCTACCTTCCGGTCCAGGGGTGGACAGCGCAGTGTCTTCACCGAATCACCTGTGCGCCGCCAACTCAACTGCTGAGCGCAGGCGGCCTGGTTTCATTCCTCCAGAAAAACAGCTTGTTCGCGACGGGTTGTTGCACTCGGCACGCGCTGATGGAAGAATGGAGATCCCTCGGAAACGTTCCATTGTGCGAGCCATTCGCTGGCTGGCTTTCAGGCGTTCACTATATCTGTCTCGACCCCTAACATCCGGTCGCAGACGCACTACGTGATGATAGGGAACCACAAAGGCTTTCCGATAGTTGAATGAAGGGCGACAGCAACCAGACCGGCCGGGGCGAGGATACCATGCGCGAGAACCAGTCCGACGTCTTCGATCTGTTTTCGGAGATTTACACGAATGCGGCGCAGGAGGAGATAAGCATCCAGCAATATCTCCTTGCCTGCCGCGAGGATAAATCGATGTATGCCTCGGCGCCCGAGCGGATGGTCGAGGCGATTGGCGAGCCTACCTTGATCGACACCAGCATGGATGAGCGGCTCGGCCGCATTTTCGCGAACAGGACAATCAAGATCTATCCCACCTTCTCCGAGTTTTATGGCATGGAGGACACGATCGAGCGCATAGCCGGCTATTTCCGCTATGCCTCTCAAGGGCTCGAGGAACGCAAACAGATCCTCTACCTGCTCGGCCCTGTCGGCGGCGGTAAGTCCTCGCTCGCTGAACGGCTGAAGAAGCTGATGGAGCAGCGTCCGATCTATACGTTGAAGGTGGGCGGCCAGATCAGCCCGGTTTTCGAATCGCCGCTCGGGCTTTTCAATCCTGACCGGATGGGCGACCTTTTGGAGGACAAATACGGTATCGCGCGGCGCCGGCTGAACGGCCTGATCTCGCCGTGGGCGGCCAAGCGCCTCGATGAACTGTCCGGCGACATCTCCAAGTTCAGCGTCGTGAAGCTGATGCCTTCGCGGCTGCGCCAGATCGGCATCGCCAAGACCGAGCCGGGCGATGAGAACAACCAGGACGTTTCGGCCCTGGTCGGCAAGGTCGACATACGACAACTCGAGAATTTCAGCCAATCCGATCCGGACGCCTATTCCTACAGCGGCGGCCTGAACCGGACCACGCAAGGGTTGCTGGAGTTCGTCGAGATGTTCAAGGCGCCCATCAAGGTCCTCCATCCGTTGCTGACCGCGACCCAGGAAGGCAGCTACAACGGTACGGAGAACTTCGGATCTTTCCCTTATCAGGGCATCGTCGTAGCCCATTCCAACGAGTCGGAATGGCTCCAGTTCAAGAACAACAAGAACAACGAGGCGTTCCTCGACCGTATTCTGGTGGTCAAGGTGCCGTACTGCCTGCAGGTCACCGAAGAAAGGCAGATCTACGAAAAGCTGTTGCGCGAAAGCGAGTTGGCTTCCAGTCCCTGTGCACCGGAGGTGCTGGACATTCTCAGCCGGTTCACCGTCTCGACCCGTCTCGCCGAGCACGACAATTCGCCGCTTTACACGAAGATGCGCGTTTATGACGGCGAGAACCTCAAGGACATAGACCCCAAGGCGAAGTCGGTTCAGGAATACCGCGATGCCGCTGGAGTCGACGAGGGCATGACCGGCGTCAGCACGCGCTTCGCTTTCAAGATCCTGTCGCAGACATTCAACTACGACACCAAGGAAGTGGCCGCCGATCCTGTGCATCTGATGTACATCCTGGAGGAGGCTATCAAGCGCGAGCAGTTCCCGAAGGAAACGGAGGCCGCCTATCTCGACTTCATAAAGTCGGAACTGGCGACGCGTTATGCCGAGTTCATCGGCCATGAGATTCAGAAGGCCTATCTGGAATCCTACAGCGAATACGGCCAGAACCTGTTCGACCGCTACATCGCCTACGCCGATGCCTGGATCGAGGATCAGGACTACAAAGACCCCGATACCGGCCAGATCCTCAATCGCGAGGTACTGGACAACGAACTGTCGCAAGTCGAAAAGCCGGCCGGCATTGCCAATCCCAAGGACTTCCGCAATGAGGTCGTGAAGTTCACGTTGCGCGCTCGGGCGAGGAACAATGGCCGCAACCCCTCATGGACAAGCTATGAAAAGCTGCGCGAAGTCATCGAGAAGCGGATGTTCGGCCAAGTCGAGGATTTGCTCCCGGTGATCAGCTTCGGCTCCAAGCAGGACAGCGTGACGGAGAAACGGCATACTGAGTTCGTGCATCGGATGGTCGGACGCGGTTACACCGAACGTCAGGTCCGCCGGCTGGTGGACTGGTACATGCGGGTGAACAAGGCGGGCTGAGTCCGGCCGGGATGGTTCCATGCCGATCTTTGTCGATCGCCGACTGAACCCGAAGGACAAGAGCCTCGGCAACCGCCAGCGCTTCCTGAAGCGTGCGCGCGAAGAGCTGAAGCGAAGCATCCGGGATCGGATCCGTACCGGCAAGATCGCCGATGTCGACAGCGAGCACGCCGTCTCGATGCCGGCGAGGGGCACAGCCGAGCCAAGCTTCAGCGATGCGAAGGACAGCGGCAGGCGGCAGCACATCCTGCCGGGCAATAAGCATTTCGCCCCGGGCGACCGGGTTCCTAAGCCCGGCCAGGGCGGCGGCGGCTCGTCTCCGGGGAAAACGGTGTCGGAAGACGATTTTCGTTTCGTGCTCTCGCGCGAGGAGGTGCTCGACCTCTTCTTCGAGGATCTCGAACTTCCCGACCTGGTCAAGCTCAACCTCAAGGAGATACTCGCCTTCAAACCGCGCCGCGCCGGGTTCGCCGCGACCGGTGCCCCGACCAACATCAATGTCGGGCGCACGATGCGAAACAGCCATGGTCGCCGGATTGCGCTCAGGCGCCCCAAGCAGGAGGAGCTTGATGCGATTGCGGAGCAACTCGCAATCCTGGAGGCAGAGCCCCAGAGCGCGGCGCCGGTACGCCAGCGCATCGCAGCGTTGCGGGAAGAGCTTGAGCGACTTGAGCGCCGCCGCAAGCGGATTGCCTATGTCGATCCCGTCGACATCCGCTTCAACCGTTTCGACGCCCAGCCCGTGCCGAACGCCAATGCGGTCATGTTCT
Organism: Mesorhizobium sp. M1322; assembly: GCF_040318085.1. Classification (NCBI taxonomy): domain Bacteria; kingdom Pseudomonadati; phylum Pseudomonadota; class Alphaproteobacteria; order Hyphomicrobiales; family Phyllobacteriaceae; genus Mesorhizobium; species Mesorhizobium sp. M1322. The sequence continues at coordinate 12,015 of NZ_JAMYLP010000026.1, read as the reverse complement.
GTCTCATGGACGTATCCGGCTCGATGGGCGAACGCGAGAAGGATCTGGCCAAGCGCTTCTTTGTGCTGCTGCACCTCTTCCTGAAACGGCGCTACGACCGCACCGAAATCGTCTTCATCCGCCATACGCACGAGGCGCAGGAGGTGGACGAGGAAACCTTCTTCTACAATACGCAAAGCGGCGGTACGGTCGTTTCCACGGCACTCGAGGAGATGCGCCGCATCATCGAGCAACGCTATCCCAGCAACGAGTGGAACATCTATGCCGCCCAGGCATCGGACGGCGACAATTTCGTCACCGATTCCGAGCGCTGCATCGGCCTTATGGACGGCCAGATCATGCGCCTGTGCCAGTATTTCGCCTATGTCGAGATCATCGACGAACGTGAGAGCCATATTTTCGGCAGCACCGACAATGGAACCTCGCTCTGGCGCGCCTACAGCGCTGTCAACCAGAGATGGCCGAATTTCCAGATGAGTCGTATCGCCAACGCAGCCGACATCTATCCGGTCTTTCGCCAGCTCTTTGCCAGGCAGCCGGCGTTCCAGAAGAGCGCTTGAGGGGAAACCGATGGCGAGCCAGACCAGCAAATCCGGCCAAACCGGCAAATCAGGTCAAACCAGCAAATCAGGATTGCTCTTTTCAGGGTCTGACTGGGATTTCAAGACACTGTCGCGCGCCTACCAAGCAATCGAGGCGCTCGCGATCGAAGAGCTTCACCTCGACGTCTATCCGGTGCAGATGGAGATCATCTCGTCGCAGCAGATGCTCGACGCCTATTCTTCGGTCGGCATGCCGCTGATGTATCGCCACTGGTCCTTTGGCAAGCATTTTCTCTACCAGGAATTGCTCTATCGCAAAGGCGGACGGGGGCTCGCCTATGAACTGGTGATCAATTCCAATCCTTGCATCGTCTACCTGATGGAGGAAAACACCATGGCCCTGCAGGCCCTAGTGACAGCTCATGCAGCGCTTGGCCACAATCATTTTTTCAAGAACAATCATCTGTTCCGGCAATGGACAGATGCCAGCGCTATCCTGAGCTATCTGGACTTCGCCAAGGGTTACATTGCCCGTTGCGAGGAGCGGCACGGCGTCGCCGCGGTGGAGGCGATCCTCGATGCGGCCCACGCGCTGATGGAACAGGGCGTGTTCAGATACCGCCGACCGCCGAAGCTCTCGTCGGAGCGGCAGCGTGAAGGCGTTCGTGAGCGCCTGGAGTACGAAGAGCGTTCTTACAACGATCTGTGGCGCACGCTCCCGCCGTCGAAGGACGGGACCAAGCCCAACGAAACGGACACCGGCATCGCGGAGCGGAAGAAAACGCTCAACCTGCCCGAGGAGAACCTGCTTTACTTCCTGGAAAAAAACAGCCTGGTCCTGGAGCCTTGGCAACGTGAGATCATCAGGATCGTCCGCGTCGTCGCGCAATACTTTTATCCGCAGCGGCAAACGCAGGTGATGAACGAAGGCTGCGCCACCTTCGTGCACTACACGCTCATGAACATGCTGTTCGATCGCGGCCTGATCAGCGAAGGCGCGATGCTGGAAATCCTGCGCAACCATTCGAACGTGATCTTTCAGCCGGGCTTCGACGACCCGCGTTTTTCCGGCATCAATCCTTATGCCTTGGGCCTCGATATGATGCAGGACATCCAGCGCATATCGACTGAGCCGACCGCCGAGGATCGTGACTGGTTCCCCGATATCGCCGGCAACGGCAATTGGCGCGAAACCCTGCTCGACGCATGGGCGAACCATCGCGACGAATCTTTCATCCGCCAGTATCTGAGCCCCGCTCTGATGCGGAAATGGCGGTTCTTTATCCTCGCCGATGCCGCTAGCGAACCGCATTACGAAGTTGCTTCGATACACAATGAGCGTGGCTACGAAAAAATACGCGCCGGGCTCGCCCAGACCTACGACATCGGCGCGAGCCGGCCGGATATCCAGGTGGTGGATGTGGATCTGCTCGGCGACCGACAGTTGCGACTGGAACACAAGGTGAAGAACGGCATCATGCTGGAGGAGGCCAATCGCGACGCCACCCTGCGCCATATCCGGACCCTGTGGGGCTATGAGGTCAGCCTGGCGGCGATCGATGCGCAAACGGGCGCGACGCTCAACGAACGTTCGACCAGCCAAATCGGTGAATGACCAAAACCGGAATGGCCGGCGCCGGCGTCGTTCTACAGCCAGCTTCCACTCTTGGGGTCCGATGCCCTTGCCGTCGGACCCGGGAAGGTCGGTTCCGTGGGAATTTCGGATGGTGTCTCGGGAGGAATTTCGGGCTGCCTTTCCGGGCTGGGAACGGGATCAGGCGAAGGCGGAGGAACGCCCGGAGGCTCATCCGGCGGAGTTTCCGGCGGATCAGGCGGCCGTGCAGGCTCGGGATTGGGATTATCAGGTATCGGCACTGGATTGTTCGGATCAAGATCAGGATCGTTCATGTCTGTTTCCTTGAGGAGGATCACCTGGGATGACAACCATCGTGCCGAATGATGGTTCCCTGCCAATGCCAGCGGCGCTAGAAATGGAGCGGCCCCCCACCATCGTCACCTTTGCCGGGCCGGCGAGCACTCTATGTACGCTGCGTATTGCCAGGCACGGCTAAGGGAGTAACTGCATGCGCGCGTTCATGATTGTCACCCTTCTTCTGGTCGCAATCACAATGGCGCTCTCGCTCGCGCACGCGTTGGAGTTGCCCGGCAAGTTGCGCCTCAAGGAGGCCACCTACAAATCTGTGCAGGCGATCTACTATCCCGGCTTCACTGTCGGTGGGTTTGCCGAGATCGCCGGCATCATTGCACTCGCGATCCTGCTTTACTTCACGCCTTATCCAGGCGCTCGATTCTGGTGGACCTTGGCGGCCCTTGTCTTCTTGGTGGCGGAACATGCGACCTATTGGTTGGTGACGCACCCCGTCAACAATTTCTGGGTGCAAGATATCGCCGTGTCGACACCAGCCGCGACGTTTTTTTCACTGCTCCGTCGGAAGCAAAGCGGCGACTGGAAAGACTTGCGCGACGTTTGGCAAGCCTCGCACATCGCTAGGGCGGGCCTGGCGATGCTGAGCCTCATCTCAATCGCTGTCGCCGCGACATTTTTTGCTGGGAGTGAGTAGCGCGAGAGATGTGCAGCGATGCTACTTGTTCGTCCGCATCTTTTGCCTTTTATTGATCCCGCCAAGAGCATTTGTGTCGTTCTCGACATCGCCTTCAATCGTGTTTTCGCCGTCGAGTAAAAGCTCGTCGCCTTCCTTGATCGTCCCCTTGGAGGTCCCTATACCGGGATTGTTCCTGAGATCGGCATCGCTTGGCTTTTTCCACTTTGGATGTTTGGTTCCGCTCATGGCACAGCTCCTTCGAAACGGGTCCTGTTCTAAAACAGCAGGGCGCGATCAATGTTCCGCCGAAATTCACCTTGATGCGGGGCTTGTCCGAGAGGCGGCTAAAGCGCGCCGCATTTGACCGGCCTCACGCGGCGCGCTTTAGTTTATTGTTTTATGCATGTCGTTATCGCAAAACCGCTGCACACTTTTGCGCGACATGCATTAGACTAGAGCCCGAACGGATAGGTGTCGGGAACGCCCGTTCCCACATGCTCCGGCCCAAGCGGCGTCACCGCGACGGTTTCGTCAAACCAGACGAACGCGTCAAACTGCTGGGAAAGAGAGGCATCCGCGTAGTGGCTGCGCAGTTCGGTTTCCGGCCGATAGATCACGCCGATGAAGCGCTCCAGCCGACGCTCGAGAAGCCGGCCGCGAAGATCGTCGTCGCGTTTGATGTCGAGCAGGAAACGCGAGACGCCGCAGTCATGACAAAGCCGCTCATAGCTATCGTTATGGGAAGGCCGCACCCGCTTGATTTCCATCTCGCTGTCCCAGTCGGAGGCCGCGGCCACTGTTCCGGAATGCGTACTGAGCCCGATCAAGGCTGCCTTGTCGCCGAAGCGTTGGCGGCAGAGCTGACCGATGTTCACTTCGTCCCTGACAATCCCCATTTCGGTGTAGCGGGCGTCGCCAATATGGGAATTATGCGCCCACACGACCGCCTTGGCGTTCAGCCCGCGAGCTTCCAGCAGATGCTCGAGCGTCTCGAACATATGGGTGTCGCGCAGGTTCCATGACTGCGCGCCGCCATAGTACATGATCCGATAGTAGCGTTCTGCGGAAGCGATCAGCCGGGCATTCTGGGTGGCGTCCAGAAAATCGACGCCGTCCTGCTGCGCATAGTCGAGCTGCTTGGCAAGCAGTTCGCGGCATTGTTCGAGCACGGCCTGCTCGCATTTCTCGTAGCCAGAGGAGAGCGCGACGCGGCCGTAGGTGGATGGTTCATGTTGCCAAGGCGTCAGGCAGCCATAGCGTTCACGTGCGATCTTTGCTGCCTGCGGATCGACCCTGTCGAGATATTGCAGAACCGCGCCGATCGATCCGCTCATATTGTAGATATCGAGGCCGTAGAATCCCGCCAGTCGGGACGATATCCTGATCCGCTCATTGTGTTGCCGCATCCAGTCGACAAACGCGGCGACGTCGGTGTTGCGCCACATCCAGGTGGGAAACCGTTGGAACGGCGGATCGGCATTGGCGCGTGGCGGCCGGTGACCGACGTAGCGGTCGATCGCCGCCGCATCGGGCCAGTCGGCCTCGACTGCGACGATGGTGAAGCCGTGCTTCTCGATGAGCCTGCGGGTGATCGCCGCCCGGGCCCGGTAGAACTCCGACGTGCCGTGGCTCGCTTCACCGAGCAGGACGACGCGCCGGTCGCCAAACCGATCGAACAATTCGCCGAATGCCGGATCGTCGAAATCCGGCAGCGGTTCGGCCGCCGCCGCGATCATCTCCGGCAGGCTGCGCGTGCGCGCGCGTCCGGACGGACGATTCGCGATACGGTTGCCGCTCTCGGGCCAGCCCTGCTCGCCGATGAGCGGGACAAACCGCACGCCGCCGAAATCCTCCTCGCTGTAAGTTGCAGCGCCGGTTCGGGTGACCTTGAGAAGGCGCTGATCATGCGGTTCGTCGCCGACCGGGATGACGAGCCTGCCGCCGACATCCAGCTGTTCCTGAAGGGCAAGCGGCGCACCGGGTCCGCCGGCGGCGACCAGAATGGCGTCGAAGGGCGCTGCGTCGGGCCAGCCTTTGGTGCCATCGCCGGTGCGGACTTCGATATTGTCATAGCCAAGCTCCTCGAACCGCTGTCTCGCCGTTTCGGCCAACCCAGCGTGGCGTTCGATCGTGTAGACGCGTTCGACGATGCGGCTCATCACGGCAGCCGCGTAGCCTGAGCCGGTGCCAACCTCCAGGACATGGTCGCCCGGTCCGATCTCTGCCATCTCGATCATCAAGGCGACGATGTAGGGCTGCGATATCGTTTGACCCTCCGCGATCGGCAGCGGCCCATCCTCGTAGGCGAATTCTTCAAAGCCGGGTGCGACGAAAGCCTCGCGCGGAACCTCACGCATCGCTGCCAGCACCTCGCGATCATGGATGCCACGGCGGCTGAGCTGGACTTCGACCATTCGGTCGCGTGCATCGGGAAGATCGAGCATCTTTTGCTCCTCTTTCGGGCTGGCGGGCCTCCGCACTGATTGTCCCCAATCGCGCCCAACGGCTTCCCGGCGACAATCCCTCGATCGGCGGCGCTCGGCTCGGCAGCGCTTGATCTCGTTTCGGCGGCTTGTCTCCTTAACCGTTGGCGAGCTTCCAGGTTCCTGCAAAAGAGCGATTGGCGGGCGCAAATGGCGGCTCCAGCCGAACTTATTTCCGTGAAAATCCTTTCTCCGGGGCGATCTCACTCCAGATATCGACGGGCGAACGCATCCTGGAGACGTTTCGATGAACGACGAGGCTCGGACCACCGCGCAGCCAGCAGGCCTTGATCAGGTCAATCTCATGGATCGCTATTGGCGCGCCGCGAACTACATTTCGGTTGGCCAGATCTACCTGCTCGACAATCCGCTGCTGCGCGAGCCGCTGAAGGCCGAACACGTCAAGCCGCGGCTGCTCGGCCATTGGGGCACGACACCTGGCCTCAACTTCATCTATGTCCACCTGAACCGCATCATCCGTGAACGCGGTCTCGACGTTCTATTTATCTGCGGCCCAGGTCATGGCGGCCCGGCGATGGTCGCGAATACGTGGCTCGAGGGCACCTACAGCGAGATCTATCCCGAAATCGGCCAGGGCGAAGACGGTCTGAGGAAACTTTTCCGGCAATTCTCCTTCCCTGGCGGGGTGCCAAGCCACGCTGCTCCGGAAACGCCCGGCTCGATCCATGAAGGCGGAGAACTGGGATATGCGCTGGTCCATGCTTTCGGCGCGGCCTTCGACAATCCTGATCTGGTGGTCGCCTGCGTCGTTGGCGACGGTGAAGCGGAAACCGGTCCGCTCGCGGCCTCATGGCACTCCAACAAGTTCCTCAACCCGGCATCCGACGGCGCCGTGCTGCCGATCCTGCATCTCAACGGCTACAAGATCGCCAACCCGACGATCCTTGCCCGCATGGATGACGTGGAATTGCGAAGCCTGTTCGCCGGCTATGGCTACGAACCATTTTTCGTCGAAGGTCACGAGCCGATTCCGATGCATCGGATGATGGCGACGAAGCTGGACATCGTGCTCGACAGAATTCGCTCCATCCAGAAGCGCGCCCGTAACCCGGGCTGGCAGGGAGAGCGTCCGCTATGGCCGATGATCGTGCTGCGCAGCCCGAAGGGGTGGACCGGACCAAAGGAGGTCGATGGCAAGAAGGTCGAGGATTTCTGGCGCTCGCATCAAGTTCCGGTATCGAACGCGCGCGGCAGCGAGGCGCACCGCAAGATCCTCGAAGACTGGATGCGGAGCTACGAACCGGAAAAGCTGTTCGACAACAGCGGGCATCTGCTTCCAGAGCTGGCGGCGCTTGCGCCAACCGGGTCAAAGCGCATGGGCGCAACCCCATACGCCAATGGCGGATTTCTGAAGCGCGACCTGGTGCTTCCTGATTGGAAAAGCCTGGGGCTCGATGTACCGCGTCCGGGAAGGGCCACAGCCGAGGCGACGCGGATTCTCGGAAGCTATCTCCGCGACGTCATACGCCTGAATGCGGAGGCCAGGAATTTCCGGCTGATGGGACCGGATGAGACGTCCTCCAACCGCCTTGACGACGTCTTCGAGGTTACGGATCGGGTCTGGATGCAGCGGATCGAGCCCTATGACGACGAGCTTTCCCGTGACGGCCGTGTCATGGAGGTGCTCAGCGAGCATCTCTGCCAGGGTTGGCTGGAGGGCTATCTGCTGACCGGCCGCCATGGCCTGTTCTCCTGTTACGAGGCGTTCATCCACATCGTCGATTCCATGGTCAACCAGCATGCGAAATGGCTGAAGACATCCCGCGAGCTTGCCTGGCGCAAGCCGATCGCTTCACTCAATTACCTGCTGACCTCCCATGTCTGGCGGCAGGATCACAACGGCTTCAGCCATCAGGATCCGGGCTTTGCCGATTTTGTCGCCAACAAGAAGGCCGATACGGTCAGGCTCTATTTCCCGCCGGATGCCAACACGCTGCTCTGGATCACCGACCATTGCCTGAGAACCTATAACCGCATCAACGTCATCACCGCCGGCAAGCAGCCGGCGCCGCAATGGCTGTCCGTTGCAGACGCAGAAGCGCATTGCAGGGCGGGGGCGGGAATATGGGAATGGGCCGGGACAGTTGCGAACGGCGAGGATCCGGATGTTGTCATGGCCTGCGCCGGCGACGTGCCGACACTGGAAACGCTCGCTGCCACCGACATTCTGCGCTCGGCGCTTCCAGACCTGAAGGTGCGCGTCGTCAACGTGGTCGATCTGATGACGCTGCAGTCGAATTCAAAGCATCCGCATGGCCTCGCCGATGAGGATTTCGACGCGCTGTTCACGAAAACCAGGCCGGTCATCTTCGCCTATCACGGCTATCCCTACCTCATCCACCGGCTGACCTACCGACGCGCCAACCATGACAACATGCATGTGCACGGTTTTCGCGAGGAAGGTACAACCACCACGCCGTTCGACATGGTCGTACTCAATGAACTTGACCGTTTTCACCTGGCGCTCGCCGCGATCGAACGCGTGCCAGGTCTCGCCGAACAGGCGAAAGGCCTTGCCGCCGAACTTCAAGCGAAGCTTATGGAGCACAAGGCCTATGTCCGCGAATACGGGGAAGACATGCCCGAGATTCAGACATGGGACTGGCCTGAGAACAGTGCGACGAAGGTTGCCGATTGATGCGACACGCAATTCTTGCACTGAACGCCGGCTCCTCCAGCATCAAATTCGGACTATATGACCTTGAACCGTCCGCAGAACTGCAACTCGTCTCGCGTGGTACGCTGGATCTGGGCGATGCGCCGAGGCTCAGCGCGAAAGCGGCCGACGGATCAGTGCAGTGTGATCGGCCGCTTGCCGGAGACGCACGCGAGACGGGCATCGGCGATTTGCTCGACTGGATCGACAGCGAACTTGGCGGCAGGAAACTGGTGTCCGCCGGTCATCGCATCGTGCATGGCGGGCGCGACTTCGTCGAACCCGTCCGTCTGACGCCTGCCGTGATCGAGGCCTTGGACAGGCTGACGCCGCTTGCTCCGCTGCACCAGCCTCGCAGTCTCGAGCCGATCCGCACACTTGCGGCGCTGCGGCCGGATCTGCCGCAGGTCGGATGCTTCGACACAGCCTTCCATCAGACGATCGATCCAATCGTGAGCCGCTTCGCGCTGCCGCGCAGATACGATGCGGAGGGAATCCGCCGCTACGGGTTTCACGGTCTTTCCTATGAATACATCGCCGGGCGGCTCAAGGAGATTTCGCCCGCGCTTGCAGCGAGGCGGACGATCGTCGCCCATCTCGGCAACGGAGCGAGCCTGTGCGCCATGCGCGACGGGAGAAGCGTCGATACGACGATGGGCTTTTCCGCGCTCGACGGTCTGGTCATGGGCACGCGTTGCGGCGCCATCGATCCGGGCGTGCTTTTATACTTCATCCTGGAAAGAAGCATCGCGGCGGAGGCTCTGCAGCACATGCTCTATGAGGAATCCGGACTGCTGGGAATATCCGGCATCTCGGGCGACATGCGCACGCTGGAAGCGAGCGACGACCCCCACGCCCGCGAAGCGGTAGACCTTTTTGCTTTCCGGGCCGCAAGGGAGGCTGCCGCGCTCGCCAATACGTTGGGCGGCCTCGAATGCCTCGTGTTCACCGCCGGCATTGGAGAGCGCTCGGCGCCGGTCCGCAAGGCAATATGCGAAAGGCTTCGTTGGCTTGGCGTGGCGATCGACGAGCCAGCCAATGCCGCCCATGCCGAGATCATAAGCCGACCGGACAGCAAGATCGAAATACGCGTCGTCGCGACCGACGAGGAAGGCATCATCGCTCGCCACACGCGCGTGCAGGGGAATGCTTGATAACACGATCAACGGTGCGGTTTTCCAAGACAAGGAACCCTGCGCGCCCGCGACCGTTCCCCTGTCTGATATCAAAAGGAGAGATCCAATGGCCGAAACCGATAACACCGCAGGCGCCTCAAAGGCGGCAAACGAAGCCCAGGAAGCGATGAAGAAACAGATCGCTGAGCTTCGCCGCGAGATCACCAAAATAAATCGGACCCTTTCCGACCGCGCCGAGGAGGCACAGGGCTGGTACGACAGCGCCGCCGACCGGGCCTCACGCGCCGCCCGGCAACTGCGTGGCCAGGCACACACCGTATCTGAAACCGTCCAACAGAACCCAGGCACAATCTCTTCGGCGATGGTGCTTGGCGGCGTGCTCGGTGTTCTCTTGGGAATCGTGATTGCAAAGAGTTCCGAGCCTGAACGGCGGTGGTTCTAGAGCATTTTGCAGCCAAACGGCTTCGTTTGGCGTCAGACAAAATGCGTAAAGCAAGGAGTTAGAGCGCGGTTTGGCGCTCTAGGGACAGATCACCACCTTGCGATACCCAGCCTAGCGGCACTCAAGCATGGCTTTTTCGCTGTCGGCATCCGCCACGACGACCGTTGCCAACCCGGCCCGCGCCGCCTCGCTCGTCGAAACCTCCAAGCTTAATGGTTCCGATCCACTGGCCTACCTGACCGCAACGCTCACGTCGCAGCAGCTTATTGCATCCTCGTAAGCGCGGCGAAGGAGCTTTAGTCCTCTGTGGATTTGAATCTCGGTAAGACTTGCGTATCCCATCACCAGGCCGAGGCACCTCCGATCCAATGTCTGATCGAAATAATGAGGTGATATGGAGTAGATGCCGACTCCAAGCGAGGCGGCTCTCTCGATGAATGATGTCGCCATAGAGGGCGGCATGTCGCGGAACCAGACGACGACGTGCAGACCGGCCTCCGCACCTTCGACCCAAACGAGATCTCGGAATTCAGCGTGCAAAGCGTCGAGGAGCGCTGCACGTCGGCGGGCATTTTGACGACGGGCCTTGCGCACGTGGCTTTCGTAGACGCCGGATTCCACCAGGGTCGCAAGCGCCTCCTGTTCGAGGATGGGGGCATGCCTGTCCGTCAGGCGCTTGGCCTGGGCAAAAACCTCCTGCAACTCTCGCGGAATGACGAGGTAGCCGATCCGGAGCGTCGGCGACAGTGTCTTCGAAACCGTACCGATATAGATGACGTTCGACGCGACTCCAAGCGCGCGAAGCGGCGGTATAGGGTTCATGTCGAATTGATATTCGCTGTCGTAGTCGTCCTCCACGATGTAGGCCCTCTTCTCTTGCGCCCATCTCAGCAGTTGCTGGCGTCGCCCCATGGACATTACGCTTCCCAAGGGAAACTGATGTGAAGGCGTGACGTAAGCCAGCCGCGCGCCAACATCCGCCAATAAGTCCGCTCTGATGCCTTCGGCGTCAACCTCCACCGGAGCGGCGATGGCTCCTGTCATCTCGAAGACGCTCCGTGCCATCGGGTAGCAGGGCTCTTCGATGGCGAACCCGTCGCCCTCATCGAGAAGGAGCCGGGCGCAGAGATCCAGTCCCCTGCTGAGAGCCGTTGACGATGACGATCTCGCCCACCTCGCACCTGATGCTCCGCGCTCGCCATAGATAACCCTGCAGGCCGATACGCAGGCGGATCAAGCCACAGGGCTCGCCATAGGATAACTTGGGCGGCCGTCGCAGCGCAGCATCGTTCATCGCCTTCCGCCAGGCAAGGGTCGGGAAGTCAAAGGCCGACATGTCGCCGTAGCGGAAGTCGGCGACGAGCTTCTCCGACGAAACCCGCATCGGAATAGCTCGAGATCGAAGCCTTTCCCCGAAAGCGGAGAGGCTGTGTGGCTCTGCGGCTGTATGAAGGACTTCTCCCGGCTCGCTGCGAATTCTGCTTGCGGGGTGGCAACCGGACCATCGTGATTACCCAAATGAAGACGTTTCGTTGATCCAGACATTACCGGGAGCACTCAGTCAGGCAAAGGCCTGAGGGCAACTGGACCAGCGCTTTTTGTCCAAAACTGGTTCTAGGCCCCAGGGCCAGTTGTGCAGGTATTGATGACGCCAGTTTGCACCTCCCGAAGAAGTAAAATGCTGGCCGACCTCCACCAATTCATCATCGTCTTTACCGCCTACGTCATCGCTGCCGGTAGTCCCGGCCCGAGCAATATGCGCATCATGGCCGTCGCCATGAACGACGGCCGCAGGGCGGCGCTGGCAATCGCGTCTGGCGTAGTCAGCGGCTCGATCTTTTGGGGCCTGATGGCGGCGACAGGTGTCTCGGCGATCCTCAGCCGTTACGCGCAGGCACTCGTGATCCTGCAGGTGCTCGGAGGCCTTTATCTTCTCTATCTCGCCTTCAAAGCAGGCAAGGCTGCGCTTTCTTCAGACAAGGATCAGCTTCGCCCGACCAACGAACGGAAGGCGACGGCGGCCACTCTCTACAAGCGCGGACTGCTGATGCATCTCACCAATCCGAAATCGATCCTGGCATGATGGGGTGGACGGCGCCCGACGGCATCGAATGTGCCAGAGTGAGGTCGTATGAGATCTCAAACAAGGGAGCCGTCCGTGGAACAGGTTA